>CAYUNA010000558.1:0-3653 GCA_964445895.1 uncultured Saprospiraceae bacterium
CGACCGTTAAAAATGCCCTTCAATCGCTAAAGTTGAAGGGCATTTTTAGTGCTAAAACCAGGCATAAAAAACCGTTTACTGAAACAAGGTTATTTTTTGAAAAAATAAGCCCATTACTTTTTACAAGTTGAATCTTACTGCACATCAAATATTATAAGGTGCATTATTTAAGATATGATCAATTAGTAAATCCGTTTGATATTTATACCAACTTAAAGCAAAATTAGTTTTTTTTCGTCTTGTAATTTTAGCTAATGGTATTTCAAGTAAATTCGGCGTATTATTATTAATTCCTAAAATGTTATAAAAATCATGGCGCGGATAAAAACCATCATCTCTTATCGGGTGTCTATCAATATAGCGACCAAAAGGTAAAACATGATTGATATTTATATGTGTTTTGCATTGAAAGACACAGAATAGCATTAGTCTTAACGACCGTTTAGAGGTATTTGTATTTTATAACCGAAATACCCTATAAAACATAAGCATAGCGATAAGTTTTCGTTGATTTATAGGTTAATTCTTACCACGGAGTGATTTCATGTAAATCAAGACATAAATTTCAAGGAAAAACGGTGGTATCAGTTAATTTAGCCAATGCCCAAAATTTCTGTTCAAGAAAGTCCTGTATTTGGGAAGTCCCCTACAAATTGTTATGCTATACTACATAAAGGTTGTAGTCAATTTCATGTGGGGGATTAACACCGTTTGTTACGCTGACACCAAAAAAAGACCAAAAGATATTTACGAAAATGGGCTAATAGGTATTTCAAATAAACCGCAAAGTTGAGTCATTTTTCGTGAGATTGTCAAGGGTATATAAACGTCGTCGTGCCTCCTCCGCCCTTGACAAAATCACTCAAAATACTCGACGGTGGCTTATAATTTCAAAAACCATGAAAAATGAACTGCCTGCTAAAAAGTGGGTATAAATTGAATCTATTTATTAACGAAGAACTATTGTTACGTGGCCCTATAAATTGGGGTAAGCTCACACTTATTCCCCAGCCGCCAAAGCTATTGCGATGAAAACTTGAACATTGAGTATTATCTTTGCGCACTGATTTACTCCGCTTCAAAAGCCATGCAGCAAGGGCTCGAAAAGGTATTGTTTGGCAGAGTTGACCAGGAGGTATTTGTATAACCATAGTCCAATGAGAACCTTCTTGGGAAGTGGATGGAAAAAGTATCGCGCCTAATTTTTTGGTGCTTTTTTATAGGAACCCCGAAAATACGCCTTATAAAGCATTTTCGGGGTCTTTTTGTACACATTCTATCTAATTGGTACTATATGCGATTTTTTGGGAAGTGCCGAATTTAACTTGACTCGTATCCTTTATTTTTTGGAGAACTGCACATTCCCAAAGCAGCCTTTGTAACACCATAAGCCGCGACCTTCGCATATATACCTGACTACCTAATGTTTTTCAATTCAATAAAATCCATATCCGTAAAATCTTGATTCTCTCCAGCCATCGCCCAAATAAACGAATAACTCGCTGTTCCCGAACCTGCATGAATAGACCACGGCGGAGAAATAATCGCTTGATTATTTTGTACCCAAAGGTGACGTGTTTCTTGTGGTTGCCCCATGAAGTGCATTACACCTTGATTTTTAGGAATATCAAAATAAAGATAAACTTCACTTCGACGGTCGTGCGTATGAGCAGGCATGGTATTCCACACACTTCCATCTTGTAAAGCAGTCAGTCCCATCACCACTTGGCAGCTTTGAATGCCTTCGTCATGTATGTATTTGTAAATAGTACGATGGTTTGAAGTCTCACTTGCCCCTAATTCGAACGGTAATGCTTGTTCTTTGGTGTATAAGGTATTAGGATAAGATTTGTGAGCAGGAGCAGAAAAAAGGAAGTATTTTGCTGGCTTAGATTTACTGCTTGACTTAAAGGAAACTTTCTTTGTTCCTCTCCCCAAATATAGACAAGATAATTTATCCAATTTATACGTTTTGCCATCGGCTTCAATCGAACCTTTTCCTCCAATATTAATAATACCTATCTCTCTTCTTTCGAGAAAAAATTGGCTTTTCAGTTCATCATAATTGGATAGCTTCATTGCTTTTCCTGTAGGAATAATTCCGCCAATCACCATTCTATCATAATGACTGTAAAGAAAATTGGCTTCGCCACTTACAAATAATTTTTCAGCTAAAAAATTACTACGAAGTTCACTTGTATTCATTCTTTCCACTTCACGTGGAGAAGATTCGTATCTCTGTTCCATGATTTTTATTTTAAAATGTAATTATTTTGTTTAAAAATAGTTTCTTTAAATCTATCTTCCCATCCAACCGCCATCCACTACTAATATTTCACCACTCACATATTTGGCTGCATCAGAGGCAAGGAATACAGCAGGACCTTTAAAGTCATCGGGTGTTCCCCAACGATCGCTTGGAATTCTTGCTAAAATAGCTTGATTACGTTGAGGGTTTTCTTGGAGTGCTTTGGTGTTGTCCGTCGCAATGTAACCCGGTGCGATTGCATTGACACAAACCCCTTTTCCTGCCCATTCATTCGATAATGCTTTCACCAAACTACCTATTGCACCTTTGCTGGCAGCATAACCTGGCACGGTGATTCCTCCCTGAAAAGTTAATAGCGAAGCCGTGAAAATTATTTTCCCTTTTCTTCTTTGCAACATTAATTTTCCAAGTTCTCTGGCTAAAACAAATTGAGCATTCAAGTTTACTTCAATTACTCTATCCCAGTATTCGTCAGAATGTTCAGCAGCGGGTGCTCGCATAATGGTACCTGCATTATTGACTAAAATATCAATTGGAGGATTACCATCATTATTCAATTTTTCTAAAAAACTATAAATGGATTTTCGATTGGAAAAATCAGCTTGGTATGCTTTAAATTTTCTTCCTAAAGCAACAACTTCTTTTTCTGTTTCACTTCCTTGCAATTTGATGGTTGCAGAAACTCCGATGATATTAGCGCCGGCTTCGGCTAAACCAAGTGCAATTCCTTTTCCGATTCCGCGGTTACAACCTGTTACCAAAGCAGTCTTTCCAGTTAAATCAAATGCTTTTAAAATACTCATATTAGTTATTGTTTTGAGAATTATTTTTTCAAATGTTGAATCAAGAGAGTCATTTCATTTTTTCGCTTTCGCGATATATGCTCATTTGCCGAAAGGCAAAAATGCCAAATTTTAAAATGCACTCAATCAAGACTAAAGCCTTCTTTGTTTGTATAAGGTTTTATTTTATAACCCAAACATATTAGGCAACCACATGGTAATACCTTCAAAAAAGGTGATTAAAAACAGTACGAACACCATCGCTGCTAAAAAAGGAAGCAATGGTTTAATAACTTTTGTTACTGAAATTTTGGCTACGCCAGCTCCCACAAAAAGTATGGTTCCTACAGGTGGTGTACACAATCCGATACATAAATTTAACACCATGATAATTCCAAAATGAACGGGGTCCATTCCTAAAGCCGTAACTACAGGAAGAAAAATGGGCGTAAAAATCAAAATCGCAGGTGTCATATCCATAAATGTCCCCACGACTAATAAGGTGATATTGATTAATAGAAAAATCAATATCGGATTACTCACCGTTTCCAATAAAAAACCTGTCATTAATTGTGGAATACTCTCGAATGAAAACAACCATG
>CAYUNA010000559.1:0-3652 GCA_964445895.1 uncultured Saprospiraceae bacterium
TTATAAATGACACACACATTAATTTTTGATATAGGGAAAACGAATAAAAAATGTTTCTTGTTTGATGAAAATTACCAGGAAGTATGGAAAGAATATATTCGCTTTGATGAAATAAAAGATGACGACGGTCATCTATGTGATAATATCGCTGAGATTGAAAAGTGGGTAGTTACTACTTTTCAAAAAGTTATTAAACTCAAGAAATTCAATATAAAAGCAGTTAATTTTTCAACCTACGGTGCAAGTTTCGTTCATGTTGATAAAAAAGGCAAACCCGTCGCACCGCTTTACAATTACCTCAAACCTTTTCCAAAAAAAATATTAAATCAGTTTTATAAAAAATATGGAACTGAAATGTCTCTCGCCAAAGAGACAGCTTCTCCACCTTTGCAGATGCTCAATTCTGGTTTGCAATTGTATTATTTGAAATATGCCAAGCCTAAGCTATTCAAAAAAATTCGTTGGTCTTTACATTTTCCGCAGTATTTGAGTTTCCTTTTTAATCGTACACCGATGAGTGACTTTACCTCAATCGGTTGCCATACGATGCTTTGGGATTACTCAAAAAATGATTACCACCGTTGGGTTTATGAAGAAGGTATCGATAAAATTTTACCTCCGATAGCTAAAGATAACACCTCATTGGATTACACTTTCAAGGGTAAAAAAATGAAAATGGGTTTTGGTGTTCATGACAGTTCTGCTGCTTTGATTCCTTATTTAAAAGCGCAGAAAAATCCTTTTTTATTAATCTCAACAGGTACTTGGAGTATTTCAATCAATCCTTTTAATAAAGAAAAATTAAGAAAAAAGGATTTGAAAAATGATTGTTTAAATTTCTTGCAACCTTCAGGAGAACCCGTCAAAGCAGCAAGGTTGTTTTTGGGAAATGAATATAAAGTTCAGGTTGAAAAATTAAGAGTTCATTACAAAAAGAAGGAAGGGTATCATCGCAGTATGAAGTTTGATGATAAATTGTATTCTAAGTTGAAAAAGTCTTCTAAAAAGTATATTAAATTTGAAGGTATTTCTAATGAGGCGAATAATTTGTCCAAAACAGATTTATCAAAATTTTCAACTTATGAAGAAGCTTATCATCAGCTAATGATTGAGTTGATGGAATTGCAGATTCAAACGGTAGAACTGGCGATTGGTAATTCATCTGTACAAAAAATATTTATAGACGGTGGTTTTGCGGATAATGATTCCTTTGTAAAAATGATTGCCCACCATTTTGGCGACTATAAAATCAGAACAACTCAATCTCCGCTTGGCTCTGCTTTGGGTGCAGCGATGTTGGTTTCTGAAAAGAAAGTGAAAAAGAGTTTTTTGAAGAAGCACTACGCAATGAAAAAACAATCAACATGGAAATAAAATACAATCCTAATTATCCTACAATTGATGATTTGAGAAGTAAGGCAAAAAAACGGATTCCACGTTTTGCCTTCGAATATTTGGACGGTGCTTGTAATCAGGAACTCAACCTGAAAAAAAATACGGATGATATCAGAGCTTTAGAATTAAAGCCTTGGTATCTAAAAGACTATAAAGGTGCGAATACAAAAACTGAATTGTTTGGACATACCTACGATGCACCTTTTGGTATGGCGCCTATTGGCTTGCAAGGATTGATGTGGCCCAAAGCCACCGAGATTCTATCCAAAGCAGCTTTTGACCATAATATTCCTTTTATTTTAAGTACTGTCGCAACGGCAAGCATTGAAAAGGTAGGAGAAATCACGGAAGGTAAAGCATGGTTTCAATTGTATCATCCTACCGAAGACGATTTGAGAGATAAGCTCATTACCCGGGCTGCCGAAGCAGAATATCCAGTTTTAGTCCTTCTTGCAGATACACCTACTTTTGGCTACCGACCAAAGGAAATAAGAAACGGCTTGGCGATTCCTCCCAAAATGACCGTTTCCAATATGTTGCAAATATTAGGTAGTCCGAATTGGGCACTACGTACGCTTTTTGCAGGTCAACCTGAATTTAAAACCCTAAAACCTTATATCCCAAAAGGTATGAGTCTTCGTCATTTAGGCTTGTTTATGAATAAGACCTTTACGGGGCGGATGAATGAAGAAAAACTCAAACCTATCCGTGATATGTGGAAAGGAAAATTGGTTTTGAAAGGGGTAGCAAGTGAGGAAGATGCGGAAAAAGCCATTCGATTGGGCGTGGATGGATTAATCGTTTCCAACCACGGTGGAAGACAATTGGATGCCGGTCAATCAACGATAAAACCATTAACTCAAATTGCCGAGAAATACGGCGACCAAGTAAAAGTGATGATGGACAGCGGTATTCGTTCGGGACCAGATATTGCGAGAACATTAGCGTCAGGGGCTGACTTTGCTTTCTTGGGTCGCTCATTTATGTATGGCGTGGCAGCATTGGGCAAGTCAGGTGGCAATCATACCATTTCAATTTTAAAAACGCAATTTCAGCAAATTATGGAGCAATTAGGTTGCGAAGAAATAGCTGATTTACCGAAGCATTTGATTAAAGAATAGAAGGAAAGATTAATGCGTTCCAAATTCTAAGTTTTTTTATACCAACTTTCATCAAAACAAAACATCATGACAGACGAAAATCAAAAAGTTCAATCCGAAGAATTTGAAAGAGAACCCGTACCCACGTCCAAATTAAAAGGCTGGAAAAGTTTTTTGGGAATGTATGCAGGTGAGCATGCCGCAGGTACGGAATTTATGATTGGACCACTTTTCTTGACAGCAGGTGTAAGTGCTTTTGACTTGTTAGTCGGTTTGTTGTTGGGAAATTTATTGGCAGTCCTTTCATGGCGATTTTTTACCGCAGAAATAGCCGTTAAAAACAGATTGACGCTCTATTATCAATTAGAAAAAATATGCGGGAAGAACTTAGTCATTTTCTATAATCTGGCTAATGGAATTTTATTTTGCTTTTTAGCGGGCGCAATGATTACCGTTTCTGCAACGGCGGTCGGGATTCCTTTTAATATGGAAATGCCCAAATTATCAGACACCATGCCCAATGGAATGACTTGGATAGTTATTGTAATTGCTATCGGGGCGGTAATTTCATTGATAGCGGCAAGAGGTTACGACACCGTTTCCAAAGCAGCCAATTGGATGTCGCCGATAATTGTATTGGCATTTTTGGCATGTGGAATTGTTGCCCTCGGACAGTTGGAGGTCAATAGTTTTGACGATTTTTGGAACATCTGGGGAGAAGGAAGTGAACCTTTCCCGGGTCAAATTAAATATACTTTTTGGCACGTAGCTATTTGGTCATGGTTTGCCAATGCAGCAATGCACGTCGGGATGTCTGACCTTTCAGTTTTTCGATTTGCGAAAAAACCGTCGGCAGGTTGGATGACAGCAGCAGGTATGTACGTCGGTCATTATATGGCATGGATTGCAGCAGCATTATTATATGCTGTTTATTTGAAAACGCCTGAAGCACAAGCATTTTTAAGTGCGGGAGATGCGCCTCCTGTTGCACCCGGTCCTTTAGCATATAATGCCATTGGCGTATTTGGAATCATCGCCGTCGTGCTGGCAGGATGGACAACTGCCAACCCAACTATCTATCGAGCAGGTTTGGCTTTTCAAGCTATCATGCCAAAAGCCTCTACTTTTTGGGTGACTATTTTAGCAGGAACGATTGC
>CAYUNA010000560.1:0-3640 GCA_964445895.1 uncultured Saprospiraceae bacterium
AAAACGTAAAAAAAATTGCTCATTGCTCACTGTACTAAAATCTTCCGACTCACCATATTCTCCCCTTCTCTAATCACCAACACATAAGCCCCCTTTGCCCAATCATTCGTCATAAAAGTCTCATTCAGAGTATTCGTCATTCGTCGTTCCATCGCTTGCCCATTTTGGTTGTAAATCAAAATTTCGGCAGTTTGTGACGGCACGTAATTTTCAATTTTTACATGAATAAAGTTAGTAGCTGGATTAGGATAAATATCCAAAGCCGTTGCCAATAAATTATCATTTGTACTCACCAATTGTTCTAAAACATTGATAAACATCGTGTAAGTTTCTTCACTCAAATCACTACCATCAAATACTTTAAACATAAACGAATCGTAGGGCATGCCCATTCCTTCATTAAATGGAACATAAGTCAAATCTTCGATTTCAGTCGCTGGAACAAAGTCGCCCGTCCCAATATTGGCACCATCCAAGTGAAGAATTCCAAGTGTTGGTTTTTCAATAATTTGAATAGCGGACAACGTATCATCTACATCAATGTCGGTAAAATTAAATTCCTCAACAGAGAACATATACGGTGTTTCTATTAGCGTTTGTACGGTGTTGTTGGCAGCGGATGGCGCTTCATTGGGCTCTCCGAGGTAATATAGGGTTCGCTGAAAATTAAAGTCCCGGAAGGTGAAATACAACAATTCATCCAGGTCAAACTCGTAATCACTAAAAGTTAAATTATTGGGTGGCGGCACGGTTTGCAAATCCACACCATTATAATATTGTAGCGAATTATTAAAAGTAAGGTCGAAATACAACGCAAAAAGGCCATCTTCCCAGTCCACCTCATATTGGCTAAATTGAAAGCCCAGAGGATTTTCGACAATCGTTAAATCATCACCATCGCAAATTCCCATCGTGAAAGTATAAAATCCATCATCTGTGTAAGCTGGATAAATGGCTGTTTCAGAATTTCCTGCACCAAAAACGAGGTCGTAAGTGGCATTTGGAAAACTCGTCCAAGTAGTGCCATCCAGTTCGTACAGTGTTCCGTTGTAAGTATTATCATTCAAAGAAAAATACAATTGCTCATCAATTTGTCCTAAATATCCGCCTAAGGTGAAACCTGTTGGAATCTCTATCAATTCAAAATTATTGCCATCAAAAAGATACAACAAGCTATTGAAACCTCCGTCAAATAAATTGAGATACAAAGCATCATCGGTTGCCACCTGCAAAAATGGATTGGTTGTATTGTCTGGTAACATGACTTCTGTAAAAGCGGTTCCGTCAAAGCTATACAAACCAGTATTGAAGCTGATGTCGTTTAAGGTTACGAATATCTCACCATTGATTTCACCGACAAAATTGTTATACGTAAATCCCGCAGGTAGCGTCACATCCACCAATTGGTCGCCATCGACATAGCGCAGGATTTGAGTAAAATTGATAAATTCAAACCAAGCAAAATATTCAAAACCATTTAAAGAAAAAGCATAACCATTTAAAAATTCATCATAATTTGGCTCGCCAATAACCGTAAAATCAGTTCCGTCATAACGCACTAAAGCGGTATTGTAGCTAAAATCATTATAAGCCAAATATAAATCTCCCTCTTGCTCGGTCAAGAAAAAACTATATGTATAATCTACTGGTCCGCCAATATCCGTCAAGACTTCTCCGTCAAAAGCGTAGAGAAATGAATTATAAGCATTGTCAAAGTAAGAGAGGTAAGTATTGTCGTCTGTTTGCGCAACAAAATCATTAAATTGGGTATTGGGTGGATTGGGGACTTCTGTAAAAATGAAGTCTTGTGCCGAAACGGTATTGATGCAAAAGCAGCCAAGCAGGCATAGCAGTAATAGGTGTATTTTTTTCTTCATGATTATTTTTTTTAGGTTCTAAGGAACGCGAAATAAATAAATTTAATAAGTTGAGTCAGAATGCTCCGAATTTTTTTATTTTAGAGAGGAGAATGAAATCATTTAGAACCATATTTTTAACAAAAAAATAGATGGACGAAATTAATTCTTTTTTCAAAAGAATAAAATACAGACGACTTCATTGACGAATAGCTTGCAAAAAATGTAGGATAGCGAACGTTTTGACTATTTTAAAATATTACCAGTTTTAAAAGTAGTAATTTTGTTGAATGCAGCAAGTCGCTGTAAAATCACCTCCTTTTTAAAAATTAATTCATGAAAAATTTATTGCTACTCCTACCTTTTCTATGCTTATTTGCTTGCCAAAACACACCTAAAAATGCAGTCGTCGAAATTCAAGAAGCCAATCTTATCGGCATGATTGAAAATGCGAAAGGCGAAGACGCAACTATCGTTATTGATGGTGAAAAAATCATCGCACCAGTAGATGAAACGGGCAATTTTACGGCAAAAATCCCTGTTGACATGGGCAAAATGGCCCAACTATCCTACGGTGGAGAACGCACCACTTTCTACGTTGAACCGGGCGATGATATGACCGTAAAATTCAATACTGCCGAATTTGATGAGACGATGGCTTACAGTGGAAAAGGCGCAGAAGAAAGCAATTATTTGGCTTCCAAATATTTATTGGATGAGCAATTGATGAGCGACTGGCGTGCACTTTTTGGTTTAGAAACCACTGAATTTATTGCAAAATCCAGTGAAAATAAGACTAAAATGATGACCAATTTTAAAAAAGCAGTGGCTGCCAATACGAACATGAGTCCTGATTTTATAAAAATGGAAATGCAAAATTTATCTATTGCAGATGCCAATAATCGCCTGATGTATCCTGAGTATTACGCATATGTTGCAAAGACAGACGTGCCAGAAATGCCCACAGGCTATTATGACTTTTTAGAGCAATTTGAATTCAATGATGAAAAAATGTTGGCATCGCAAGATTTCAAGAGTTTTGTAGAAGCCTATTTGTCATACAAAGCCAAAGCAATGGTTGGAGACAATGATGACAAATTTGCTATCCCAAATGCACAGATGAACTTAATTGGTGAGTTTTCCAAAAACCAGGAAATCAAAGATTATGCTTATTATAGTATGATGGGCGGTTTGTTGTATCAGCACGGGGCAGATATTCCTGATGATTTGGTAGCGGCTTTTAAAACCAATTGTAAAGATGCAGAATCAGTCGAAAAAGTGATGAAAGAATACAATCAATGGGCGGTGGTTGCCAAAGGAAAAGACGCGCCAACTTGGACATATGAAAACATCAAAGGTGAATTGGTCGCGTTAGAAGACTTGCGTGGAAAGGTCGTTTACATTGACGTCTGGGCGACTTGGTGCGGGCCTTGTATGCGAGAATTACCGTATTTGGAGGCATTGGAAACAAAGTATGCAGACGGTGGAAAAATTGAATTCGTCAGCGTTTCTATCGACAAAGATAAAGCCGCTTGGCAAAAAATGGTGACCGAAAAAGAGATGAAAGGCGTTCAATTGTATGCTGACAAAGCGTGGGAAAGTAGCATTTGTGAAGATAATTTGATTACGGGCATTCCACGTTTTATGTTGATTGATGCAAATGGCAAAATTATTAATGTAAATGCACCACGTCCATCTTCCGATGAAATTAACGCCATTTTTGAAGAAATTCAAAACAAAAGACCTTTGTTGTCTCAAAAATAAAAACTAGACATGCTCTTAGG
>CAYUNA010000561.1:0-3634 GCA_964445895.1 uncultured Saprospiraceae bacterium
TACATTCTTCCTGTTTTCTTACTTGCAACCATCCTTATATGGGCTAATAATTTTAATAATACTGAACCTCAAAAAAATACAAAATCCAATAGTAAGGCAACTAATTTGGCAACGAATTCAGATGAGAATTTTGATAAAATGATGGCTGTACTTACCCATAAGCGTTGTGTGAATTGCCACCCAAATGACAATATTCCGAAGCAAGGAGAGGATAGTCATCCGCATTATTTTGGGATGACGGGAGGGAAAGATAATCATGGTTTTGAGGCGACAAATTGTAACACTTGCCACCAAGAGGAAAACAATGATTTTTCGGGAGTGCCAGGCGCGCCTGAATGGAGTTTAGCACCAGCCAGTATGAAATGGGAGGGATTGTCCAGAGTGGAAATTGCCCAATCTATGCTGGATAAAGCAAGGAATGGCGGTCGAACGCACGATGAAGTAGTAAAACATTTAACAGAACATGAGTTGGTGCTTTGGGCATGGACGCCTGGCATTGATGCCGCCGGTAATCCAAGGGAGAAACCACCTGTACCCAAAGAAGAATATATCGCTGCGGTAAAAGCCTGGTTTGAAGCAGGAGCAGTCATCCCAGCGAAGTAAATTTCCTTATGTTTTGTGAAGCGAGAAAATCGCAGGCTTTTTGAGCTTCAAAAACTCATTGACCCGCGCCGGTGGATTTTAAGGAAGCAAAACCGTTTTGCTTCCTTAAAATCCATTTTGAAACAGCTAAAGAAAATTACTACGAGGCACTTAACTTTTTGAAAATATAAATCAAAGAAAATAATGAAAATATCATTCAATATAAATGGACAAGCACAATCCGTAGAAGTGGCGGATGGCAACACGCCTTTATTGTGGGTTATTCGAGATGTATTAAATTTGAAAGGAACGAAATTCGGCTGCGGTAAATCCGCTTGCGGTGCCTGTACGTTACACATTGATGGAGAAGCAGTTCGCTCTTGTTCCTATGCCGTAAAATTTGCGGAAGGAAAGACCGTCACCACCATCGAAGGACTGGGAACAAGAGAGAATCCGCATCCTGTACAACAAGCATGGATAGAAGAAGTAGTGCCGCAATGTGGCTATTGTCAGCCGGGGTTTATGATGGCGACGGCGGCTTTATTAGAAAAAAATCCCAATCCAACAGACGAAGATATTGATAAAAATATCATTAACGTTTGTCGATGCGCAACCTATACACGAATGCGTAAAGCAATCCATCGGGCGGCTAAATTGAACCAATCTACTAACCAATTAACTCAATAATATTATGGCTGAAAAGAAAAAAGTATCCCGTCGAAAATTTTTAGTACGGGGTGGCATCGGAACACTGGGAGTCATTGCATTGGGGACTTATGTTTTTAGAAATCCTCTGCGTAGGGGAGTGCTTGGAATGGCAGAATCCATTATTCCACCTTATTCTGGTTCTGGGACGGAAGCGAATTTGTGGTTTGAAATCACCAAGGCGAATCAAGTGATTGTTCATTCTTCAAAAGTCGAAATGGGGCAGGGAACGTTCACAGGATTGGCGCAAATGGTGGCAGACGAATTGGATGTGACCATGCAGCAAATTGAAGTCATTGGAGCAGCAACCACGACGGGCGTGGTGGATGGTCTGAGTACGGGAGGAAGTCTGTCAATTGCCTCTTTGTGGACGCCACTGCGAGAAATGGCAGCTACAATGCGAGAGATGATTAAAATGGAAGCAGCTAAAAAAATGGGTGTCGATGTTGCGAAGTTGACGACTAACGCTGGCGTTGTTTCTGATGGCAGCAATACCATGACTTTTGCGGAAGCAGTCGAAAATGTTAGTGAGTGGAACATTCCAGATACACCATCATTGCGTCCAAGAAGTGCGCACAAGCATATCGGAAAACCCATTAAACGGGTGGATTTAGAAGCGAAAGTTTTTGGTGACCCTATCTTTGGAATGGACGCGGAAATGCCGAATATGCTGCATGCTTGCGTGATTCGACCAGAGCATATTGATGCGAAATTCAAAAGTGCAGATACAAGTAAAGCGGAGCGTATGCCAGGTGTCGTCAAAGTGATTCAAAAAGACGACTGGGTAGGCGTAATTGCAGAAACGATGACGCAAGCTTTAGCAGCAAAACGCACGATTAAGGTGGATTGGGACATTCCTAAAAAATGGACGGAAGCAGAAATTCGAGACCTCTTGCAAGTGGGCAAAGGTAATGAAATGATCACTCAAAAAGAAGGTGATGCACTGAATCCAGAAGACGAAGATGTAATGTCATTAGAGTTTAAAAGTCCAATTGGAGCACATGCTCAAATGGAGCCAAATGGTGCTGTGGCGAGTGTAGAAAACGGAAAAGCAACCATCATTTTATCTACGCAGGTAGTTGGGATAACGCAAAAGCAAGTTGCAGAAGCCTTAGGAATGGATTTGGACAATGTTAATATTATTCCAACCTATTTAGGCGGTGGTTTTGGACGTCGATTGAATACTTCTCATGCCGTTCAAGCGGCTCAAATGTCGCAAGAAGTGGGTCGGCCGGTTAAGTATTTTTTTACGAGAAAGGAAGAATTTCAGCACGATACTTTTCGTCCACCAACGCATCACATCATGCGCGGAAAGTTGAATAATGACGGCTTTTTGGAGGGTTTAGAACATCATTATGCGAGTGGCGATGTTGCGATTAATTCAGTGCTAATGCCAGCAGCTTTGCACTCCATTTTAGGAACAGATATTGGAGCGATGCGCGGGGCAAATATTATGTATGATAAAATCCCCAATCATCGAGCGGTGCAATGGCATACCACCTTGCCATTTGCAACCAGTTGGTGGCGGAGTTTGGGTTTGTTAGCAAATACTTTTGCTATTGAAAGTTTTATTGATGAAATGGCGATTAAGGCAGGAAAAGACCCGTTTGCATTTAGATTGGCTCGAATTAGTGACGAAGGACAGGGAAAGCGGATTAAAGCGGTCATTCAAAAAGCAGCCGAAAAATCTAATTATAATGATAAACCAGTCAATGGACGGGCGATGGGTATGGCAGCTTCTATTGATACAGGCTCGCCGGCAGCTCACGTTGTAGAAGTTGTTATAGAAGATAATGAGATAAAAGTTCAGAAGGTTTTATGTGTATTTGACTGCGGTATTGCCGTTAATCCCGATCAGGTAAAAGCGCAATGCGAAGGTGCAATTGTGATGGGTATGAGTGGCGCCATGCACGAAAAAATGACAATTAAAGACGGGCAATTGCAGCCGACGATTTACGGGCCGTATGATATGGCATTGATGAGGAATGCACCGAAAGAGTTAGACGTCATCTTAATAGAAGGTGCGGATATTCCTTATCCTGTGGGAGAACCACCGATGGGACCAATTGGGGCAGCGGTGGCGAATGCTGTTAGGAGATTAACGGGGAAACGGTTGACGGAATTACCGCTTAAATTAGGTTAGGAATGAACATTAACTGCTCATTCCTTAGGTTGATTTTTAATTCAATGAAATGCGGTGCAAAATCGCCCCATTTCAATCTATTTTTAAGTTATGCACTTAAGAGTTCTTAAAGGGGAAAAACTGGATTTTCTAAAAAAAAACTGGTTTTTCCTCTTTAGAATCCCACAGGCGCACAACGAAATGTTAGCAAGAGTTGAAATTTAT
>CAYUNA010000562.1:0-3633 GCA_964445895.1 uncultured Saprospiraceae bacterium
TTTTTAGAAGGAAAAAGAACAAGCATAATGGTTCAAGTTATTGAATTCATTTCAGTAATTGCTTTCCAAACACTTAGTAACGATGATAGCATAAGTTCATGATTTTACAACAATTATTTCGGTCTTAGTTTTTACTTTTAAAATAAGCGTTAACTACTATATAATGACTGTTTTAAAAGTGAAAAATAAGGGCAAATGAATTACCTGGAAAATCGGGAAATTATTTTTTCATCGTTATTTAACTAAACATACAAAAGATGAATCAAGGAAAAATGGTTACTACCGGAGTTTTAATTTTCTTCGGATTGATTTTATTGCTTACCTTTTCTAACGCAACCTTTGTAACAATTGATGCAGGAGAACAGGGCGTACTATTTAAAAAATTTGGTGGCGGATTGGAAAAAGATAAAATCTATGGTCAAGGATTTCATGTGATTGCCCCCTGGAATACGCTGTTTGTTTATGATGTTCGATTGAAAGAGCACTTTGAGCAAATGCAAGTGTTGTCTAAAAATGGATTGACCATTAAAGTCGATTTGTCCTGTCGATACCGTCCGGATGCTGCTAAAATTGGGTATTTGCACGAAACCGTTGGAACAAAATATTTGGATAGAATTATGATTCCCGAAATTCGTTCGGCAACACGGGAGGTGATTGGTAAATATTTGCCCGAAGAACTCTATTCGAGTAAACGAGAGGCGATTCAAGATGAAATTTATCAGCGTACTTCTGAAGCGATTAACAAAAAAGACATCTTTTTAGATGCAATTTTGATTAGAGAAGTCGTACTCCCGCAGTCGTTGCAAGAGGCGATTGAGCGAAAATTGAAGCAAGAACAAGAGTCATTGGAGTACGAATATAAGTTGACGAAAGAGCGCAAAGAAGCAGAGCGTAAAATCATTGAAGCGCAAGCGAAAGCGGATGCAAATCAGATTTTGAACGCGAGTTTGACCGATAAAATTTTGAAAGATAAAGGGATTGAAGCAACGTTGGAGTTGGCGGAATCTCCTAACTCAAAAGTGATTGTGGTTGGTAGTGGTGACGGTGGCGGATTGCCGTTGATTTTAGGCGGACAATAGTCCTCTTGTCATTCCGATTGAAGCCGAGGAATCTGGTATTAACTTTCACCAGATTCCTCGGCTTTGTTCTTAATAACAAATTTAAAAAACAATTCCGAACCGAGCCTTGGCTTAATGCTATTCTTCGCAAAGTCCATTTCTAAAATAGTAAAATACGGCTCAAAAATCGGTAAATAATCTTCCTTCTTTCCACCAAACGGTGGCCCTTCTCGTTCAAATTCTCTACCAAAAAGTAAGCCTACCAACATTCCTTCCTTAGCTAAAATTGACGCAGTTTTTTCCGCATACTTGGGTCTCAAATCGGGATTGATAGCGCAAAAAAACGTTTGCTCTAAAATCAAATCCACTTCTATCTCTAATTCGAAAAAATCACCAATCAACATATTTTTCTTAGGAAAATCAGGTGTTTGCGTTTTCAAATTAACAAATGCCTCCTCTGCCCAGTCACAAACAAAAACATTTTTAAACCCATTTTGATGTAAATAAACCGCTTCATGCGCACGCCCTGCACCAGGAATGAGGATGCGCATATTTTTATCCGTTAAGCTGTCGATAAAATCTTTTAAAGGAGTAGAAATATCACCGATGTCCCAACCGATTTGGTCATTGAGGTAACGGTTGTTCCAATAAGTGGCGTTGAGTTGATTTTGCATAAGAATGAATTTTAGAATGAGAAGGTTTTAGCCAGAAAAAAGTTTTAAGTTTGCGCTCGAATTTAATTCATAGGAACGCGAACTAAATAAACTTCGGTTCTTGAAGTTTATTTAGTTCGCGTTCCATAGAGTCTAATAGACTTGTTACAATCCACGACGCAACATGACAAATAAAGCAATCGCCAGTCAATTTCAATACCTTGCTTCCTTGATGGAATTACACGGCGAAAATAAGTTCAAAATCCGCAGCTATTCCAGCGCATACATCAACATTAGAAAACAGCCTGAACCACTGCTCGAAAAAAGTCAATCGGAACTCGAAGCCATCAAAGGTATCGGCAAATCGACGGCTTCCAAAATTCGGGAATTGGCTGATAAAGGCGCGATGGATGCCATTTTGAAAATGGAAGAAAAAACACCAGAAGGTGTTCGCGAAATGCTGCAAATCAAGGGTTTTGGAGCGAAGAAAGTGGGCGTGATTTGGAAAGAATTGGAGGTCGAAACGATTGGTGAATTATTGTATGCTTGTAATGAAAATCGGCTGGTAGAATTGAAGGGTTTTGGTCAAAAAACGCAGGCGGATTTAAAAAGTAAATTAGAGTATTTTGAGAAATCGCGGGATAAGTTTCGGTACGGTGATTTGGAAGCGGATGCGATGGCGATTATTGACCACTTAAAAACACAATTGCCAGATGCCCGCATTGAATTGACGGGCGAAATGCGCCGCCGTTGCAATATCATCAACCGCATTGAAATATTGCTCGGAAACGATGGAGACATTTCACAAATATTTGATAATGAGACTTTTGTGAAAACAGGCGAGAAGGGCAACATTTATAATATTAGAACAGAAAATGACTTGCCTGTTAAAATTTATCATTGTCAAACGGCAGATTTTGGGTCGAAACAATTTCGTTATTCTGCCAGTGAAGAATTTTTAAATGCCTTTTTGAAAGCAAAAGACGGCGTGGATTTCAAAGGTATTTCAGAAGAAAAAGACGTGTTTGCAAAAGCGGAATTGCCTTATATCGAACCCGAACTCCGCGAACAGGATTGGGGACTCGAATTGGCGCAAAAAAATGCCCTCCCTACTCTACTCGAACTGACTGATATTAAAGGCATCGTCCACAACCACTCGACCTATTCGGATGGTATCAATACGCTGCGCGAAATGGCGGAAGCCACCCGTGATTTGGGCTATGAATATTTAGTGATGTCTGACCACTCCAAAGCTGCTTTTTATGCAAACGGATTGAAAGAAGACCGATTAATGCAGCAATGGGCAGAGATTGATGCGTTGAATAAAGAAATGGCGCCGTTTCGGATTTTTAAGAGCATCGAATCAGATATTTTGAATGATGGTTCGCTGGATTATGCTGATGATATTTTAGCCCAATTTGACCTTGTGATTGCTTCCGTTCATACCAATTTACGGATGGATAAAGAAAAGGCTACACAGCGCATTTTGACGGCTATTGAAAATCCATATACCACAATTTTAGGACACCCAACGGGACGGCTTTTGCTTTCTCGAACAGGTTACCCACTCGACCACAAACGCATCATTGACGCTTGTGCGGCCAACGGTGTTTCGATTGAATTGAATGCCAACCCCTACCGCCTGGATATGGATTGGACATGGATTCCGTATGCGAGAGAGCAAGGTGTTTTGATTGCTATAAATCCTGATGCACATAGTGTTGCGGGGATAAAAGATGTACGATTCGGAGTGTTGTCGGCACGAAAAGGAGGCTTGACGAAGGAAGGTTGTTTGAATGCGAAAGGGTTGGCAGCCTTTGAAGCATTTTTGAAGTAGGGTTACTTTTCTTTCATATCCGTCCGCACCAATAGAAATATTCTCTCAGGTATGAGTCATCCTGAATTTTTAAGTGCCTCGTAGT
>CAYUNA010000563.1:0-3633 GCA_964445895.1 uncultured Saprospiraceae bacterium
TAACTACGGCTATTAAAAGATTTTTAAAGAAAAACTATCAAAAAAATCTTAGTCCTAAAATTCCGCGAATAAATATGTCCGAGTACTTAAATCAATTCCTCCAAAGAAACCACCTCAAATCCTTCCTTTTTCAAATAAGGAATCAACTCCTCCAAAACCTCCAAAATTACAGGTTTTATGTCATGCAACAACACAATACTTCCAGCTTGCAAATTCTTTTTTATCCGTTTTAAAATCAAATCTTTATCGCTCGTCACCGCATCATAGGGACGAACATTCCAACCGATGACTTGATAATTTTCTTGCTCAGCAGCTTTGGCAATATGCGGATTAGTAACGCCAAACGGTGGTCGAAAATATCGCACTTTCTTACCAGTTATTTTAAAAATCAATTCCTTCGTTTTTATCAATTCGTCTCGTACACCTTTTGTCCATTTCAATGTAAAACCTACCGAATGTGAGAAAGAATGATTGCCAATTAAATGTCCTTCCGCTGCAATTTGCTGAACAATCGCTTCATTTCCTCCAATTTTATGACCAATTAAAAAAAATGTAGCGAGCAAATTGTGCTCTTTTAACAATGCCAAAACTTGCGGCGTAATCACTGCATCCGGACCGTCATCAAACGTCAGCGCGATGCGTTTTTGCTTCGTTTTTCCGTAACAATTTGCTTTGGTGTAAAAATTAGATTGAATGTTCGCCGCCCCTTTTCCACAGATAAAAATAAATAAACAAATGGGTAAAAAATAGGCTAAAAATGGAATATTCAATAGTTGGTCTGCCAATATTAGCCCTATTAAATAAGTTCCAAAAGCCAGTCGAACTTGTTGAAATAAAGCCATTATTTAAGCATTTTTTAGTACTTCTTTTCTCGCGTTGCCTGCGGTAACGTGAGGTGTGTTTTGCGGAACAAATTACCATAAGTGAAATGAATTCACTAAGAAATCAAACATTTTTCAATAAAAAAATCGAATGATTTGCTTCCGCATATTTATTATAAATCAACACGTTTTTAATAGTCGAAATTTCAAAAGGACAATATTTTAAAATCGTGGGAATCTCCTGTTTTTTCAATAGTTGCGCAACCGTCCACAGCGCATAAGAAGTCGCCGTTTTGTATTCTCCAGACAGATGTTTGAAATAAGTGAGGTTGCTATTTTTAAAAATAGTCCGCTGCAAATCATGGTAGATTTCGTCCTTTTTTTGACTTCCATTCATCCCCAAACAAACGACGTCAATGTCTTCAATCGTTAACTCTTTTTCTTTTAAAAACGCTTTAATTTCATTCTCAACCGACTCATTATCAGACTTGTACAACATTTTCACATCTACCAATTCCGCATAGGTTTCCTCCGTCTTTTCTGTTCCCAACATAAAAAATGCTGCTCCTTCTCCCGGCAAATTAGTTTGTTGTTCCATCTTCACAAAATTAGTATCCTCGTCCTTATCTTTCCGCCACATCCCGATTTTTTCTGTCACCTCCAAATACATTTCCGTTAGTTCATCAATGCCACCGACTAAGACATTCGCCGTCCCCAATTCTTCCGCGGTCAACAAGGCATCCAACACCGCCGATTCAAACGAAAATCCACGATGCACGTATGTGAAATTATACTGATAACATTTTAACATCAAGGCAATCGCACTACTCACCGTGTTGTGCGTCGATTGAATAAACTGCGTCGGGGCAATTAATCCTTCCTCATTTTTATGAATCGCATTCAAAAACCGCTGCGTATCTTCCATGCACCCCAATCCCGTCCCTACCAAAATCGCATCGGGCATCTCCACTTTTGCTTCCCCCAGGCAAACTTTAGCCGCATACATCCCCATCCGAATCGTTCGACTCATCCGCCGCAATTTTCGAGGATTTATCAGCGTTTTATAATCTGGTTCTATACAATAAAGTCGCGTACCTTCGTGCGGCACGACAGTATCCAGAAACTTTTCATTGTCAAAAGTTACTTGTGGAGAGACAGAACCGATTGCGTTGATAAACATGGTTTGATTGATTCGATTATTTCGATTATTTGATTATTTCGATTGAGTACAATTTAAGTGCCTCGGTTATGATTTTAAAAAATACAAAAATTTTGGAAACATTTGTATGCTCCATAAATTATATTTTACTAAAAATTAAACTCGTACAATTCCCTCCAAATCCAAAAGAATTCGACAACACATTCCGAATGTCCACATCTCGCTGCAATTTCGTTATTGGTGAAATATCTATCCCTGCCATCGGTGTTTTAAAATTTAAATTTGGTAACAAAACGTCTCGATTCATCGACAACAAACACAAAACCGCCTCAATCACACCCGCAGGTGCCAATGTATGTCCCGTAAAACTCTTAGTCGAACTAAACTTCGGTACGCCACCACCAAAGAACGCCCACATCGCCCGACCTTCCGATTGGTCATTATTGGGTGTCCCTGTGCCATGCACATTCACATAATCAATTTCTTTCAACTCCAATTCACTGACTCTTAATGCTTTGCGCATTGCACTTAATGCTCCCAACCCTTCAGGCGAAGAAGCCGTTTGATGAAACGCATCGTTGGCATTGCCGTAGCCCGCTACTTTTCCGAGTGGTTTATTTTTAGAAACTGCCAATGATTTTTCTGATTCTAAAACCAAAAATGCCGCGCCTTCCCCCAAATTTAATCCTTCTCGTGTGTCATCAAACGGGCGACACAATTTTTCATCCAAAATTTTTAATGACCGAAATCCATTCAAAGTGTAAGCCGTCAACGCATCCGTCCCGCCCACCAAAACACGGTCTAAAACACCCTGTTTTATCATTCTCGCACCCAACAAAATCGCATTGGCAGACGACGAACAAGCCGTACTAATTGTGGTTACATAATCGCTAATACCGAGGTCATCCGCAATCCGTTCGGTACTATCTCCACAGTCGTGAGACAGCATCACACGGACACTTTGTTGCTCGTCTTCGTTCTTTTTTTGATTGTAAAAAATCTCACTTCGGTCTACCCCACCAACTGTTGTTGATGAAATAAGCCCTGTCCTCAATTGTGTATTTTGAGCTAAATTGGCCTGTTGAAATGCTTGACGAGCTGCCATTATTCCGAGTAATGCCGTGCGGCTATACGTGCCATTGTCAATTAATTTCAATTGATTCAACAGCGTTTTATTGGTCGCTTTCACTTCTCCAGCCAAGACTTCGCCTCGATGTCGCGATTTCAAGTAGGTCAACGGTGCTATTCCAGACCGACTATTCAGCACCGAATCCAGTGTTTCGGCGACATCAAATCCCAGACTTGATACAATTCCATTTCCTGTGATGTAAACTTTTTTTGACATCTATGCCGCCTGATTTTCTAAGATGAATTGCGCAATCGACCGCACTGACTTAAAAACTTTTTGTCCTTCTTCCTGATTCTCAATTTTTACACCGTAATCCTTCTCCAGCAAGACGATAATTTCGAGTGCATCAATAGAATCCAGCCCCAGTTCGTCGCCAAAAAGCATCATATCATCACCAATATCTGCCACCTCCAAATCTTCCAAATTGAGTTGTTCGATTAGCTGTACTTTTAATTCTTCGATTAATTCTTTTTCAGTCATTATTATTAAATCTATTTTTGCTTTGGTTAAAAGCGAGGCTAAGT
>CAYUNA010000564.1:0-3631 GCA_964445895.1 uncultured Saprospiraceae bacterium
AAAGTAACGCTTACTTTACGACATATCAAAATCAGGTTATAATCGCGCTGCCAATCGCGCCGCTTGGTCAATCGCTCGCTTTGCATCCAACTCTGAGGCTTCATGTGCACCACCAATCAAATGTACCGATTTTCCAGCCGCTAATAAAGGTTCGTGCAACGTCCGCAAAGGTTCTTGACCAGCACAGACAATCACGTTATCGACGGGTAGAATATCTGATTGTCCACCGACAGTAATATGAATGCCTTTGTCATCAATTTTTTCGTAGGATGCTTCGCCCACCATTTTTACTTTCTTCATTTTCAAACTTGCACGATGAATCCAGCCTGTTGTTTTACCTAAATTTCCACCGTGCTTGCCTTTTGACCGTTTCAATAAGTAGACTTCGCGGGTTGGTGGTTCTGGCTCGGGAGCTTGCAAACCACCACGTGCTTCCATATTCATATCAACACCCCATTCTTCCATAAAAGCGGGAATGTCGAGTGCAGGCGATTTTTCAGTTGTCAAAAACTCTGCAACATCAAATCCGATGCCGCCCGCGCCGATAATTGCGACGGAATTGCCGACTGGTTTTTTATGATACAAGACATCTATATAAGACAGGACTTTTTCGTGGTCGATGCCGGGAATGTTTAGTTTTCGGGGCGTGATGCCAGTAGCTAAGATGATTTCATCAAAATTTTCGGCAAGTAATTCCTTGGCGGTGATGCGTTTGTTTAAATTTAAATGAACACCTGTCAGTTCGATTTGTGTTTTGAAATAACGGAGCGTTTCATAAAATTCTTCCTTACCAGGAATTTGTTTGGCCATGTTAAATTGTCCACCAATTTCAGGGGCAGCATCAAACAAATGTACTTCATGTCCGCGTTGTGCCGCTATAGTTGAACTTGCCAAACCTGCGGGGCCAGCACCTACAACTGCAATTTTCTTTTTATTTTTTGTTGGCAAATAATTTAATTCCGTCTCATTACATGCGCGTGGATTAACCAGGCATGACGATATTTTTCGACTAAAAGTATGGTCTAAACAGGCTTGATTACAGCCGATGCAAGTATTAATTTCATTCACCCGATTTTCCATCGCTTTTAAAACCAACTCAGGGTCTGCCAAAAATGGCCGCGCCATTGACACCATATCGCCATGTCCATCTGCCAATATTTGCTCGGCAGTATCAGGCATATTGATTCGATTAACGGTTACTAACGGAATGCTCACTTCGCCCATTAATCGCTTTGTCACCCAGCTAAATCCACCGCGAGGTACCATCGTCGCAATCGTAGGGACGCGTGCTTCGTGCCAGCCAATGCCTGTGTTGATAATGGTGGCACCAGCTTTCTCAATTTCTTTAGCAAGATGGACAACTTCCTCCCAGGTACTTCCATCATGCACCAAATCAAGCATCGACAAGCGGTAAATAATAATAAAATTAGTTCCTACTTTTTCGCGAATTCGGCGGACAATTTCGATTGGAAACCGAATCCGGTTTTCGTAGCTGCCGCCCCATTTATCGGTTCTTTTATTGGTTTTAGAAACGATGAACTGGTTAATTAAATAACCTTCCGAACCCATTACTTCCACGCCATCGTAACCTGCTTCTTGCGCTAAACTTGCACAGCGAACAAAATCTTTTATCGTCTTTTCAACGCCTCGTCCAGTCAATTTCCAAGGCTTAAAAGGCGAAATTGGTGACTTGATATTCGATGCTGAAACTGCCAATGGATGATAACCATATCGTCCAGAATGGAGAATTTGCATACAGATTTTACCATCTTCTGCGTGGACAGCATCTGTGATGATTTTATGCTTTTTGGCTTCTTTTTTAGTACTCAATTTAGCTGAAAATGGACCGACCCAACCTGACCGATTCGGTGCGACACCACCTGTTACGATAAGTCCTACCTGACCACGTGCTCGTTCGGCGAAATAAGTTGCCATACGTTCGTAGCCATTTTTCGCTTCTTCCAAACCAGTGTGCATCGAGCCCATGAGGACACGATTTTTAATAGTCGTAAAACCTAAATCCAGGGGAGCGAGTAAGTGAGGAAAAAGTGTTGCCATTTTAGAATTGAGTTTAACAGACTTTTTGCATGAGATTTGAGCGGCTTTAAACCATCCTAAGAACAAGATTTCGACGTTTAAATCTCACTCCACCTCATTCCTAAAGTCTAATATTTTAAAAGAAGGTCGAAGATAGGAAAGGAAATAGATTTTAGCGAATTTTCGCTGATTAATTTCATGACTTGTTTTACCAAAATTTTGTTTCCATCATTAAAATAATAGATACGCCCGCTGCTGCACCAGAGATAAACAAATTCCATTCTCGTTGCTTGATTTTAAAAACATTAAAAGCAATAAAAGAAGTAATTAAAATAACTGCAACGATGAGTAATTGTCCTATTTCAACACCTACATTAAAGGCGAATAATTGACTGATAAGTTCGCTTTCTTGTCCTGGAAATTGCGTGGATTTGAAAAAATTAGAAAAGCCCATACCATGAATAAAACCAAAGATTAGCGCAAGGAGATAATTTAAATTAAGCCATTTTGTGACAATGTTGGTTAATTTTTTTCGAGGTAAAACATTGTAGATAGCGGTAATAAAAATAGTAACTGGAATCAAAAACTCGATAATTGCTGTTGGGAAACTCAAGATATCTAAGGTCGCCAATGCTAAAGTTACCGAATGTCCGATGGTAAAAGCCGTTGCTAAAATTGCTACTTTTTTCCATTCTGACAATTTGTAAATGGCGCATAAAGCGATGATGAACAAAATGTGATCATAGGCTTTTAAATCTATAATGTGTTCATAACCAGTCTGTAAGTAAATTTCGAAGGCACTTTGCATAGATAATTAACTGTCAGATTTGAAAAAAAAAGTAAATTTGTAGAAGGAACTATAGTTAGAGAAATGTTCAAACTATAGTAATAAATAACAAATAAAACATAGTCAAATGTCGTTAAACATTTAATTGAACTTATTTCTATCATTTTTTTAATACTAAATTAATCCAAAAATAATTTGGTATTGTTATTAATATAATACGAATTTTTTTGTATAAATTTGCATTAACGATTAAATACTAAAACAACGCCTTATTTATGATTTTAGAGAAATTAATTGCGACAAGAAAAGCTCTACAAGAAACCATTCGTAAGATTTTAGTTTTAAACCGTACTAAAAAAGTAATTGCAGAAAATAAGATTTCTCTTGACCAGCACAAAGTTATCAAAAGCGAGCTGAAACTGTTGAATAAAATGGCAGAAAAGCAAGCAAAGATGGTACGACTCTATGAACGAACACTTTCTAAAAGAAAAGATTCTGCATAGATGATTGTATCGACAAACTCCCCCCGTTCTGTTTTTATAGCAATATAAATAGCAATATCTACTGATGTACGGATTGCTCAGTAACTCACAAGTTTGTACTTGTGTGCGTAAAATCCGTTTTGCTAATCGAAAACTTCAAGTTTATTACAAGCAAGAATAAGTACAGTGTAACAAAAGTTTTCAGGAGGGAGAAAATTGCAAATTTTCGAGCTCCAATAAAAAATAGTGCGCGTTGTCTGCGGCAACGCGTGTGGGGTTTTTGAGGGATAAAAAGCGTTTTTGCAAACGCTTTTTATCCCTCAAA
>CAYUNA010000565.1:0-3628 GCA_964445895.1 uncultured Saprospiraceae bacterium
AAAACAGACCGACTAAGTGAAATCTTTTTACTGGTCGATAATCGCAACCCACAAGCTCCTGTCACCACAACCAACAACGGAGCCAATTTATTAGCTTCTGGTTCTCCGGGGGTCAGTGTAGAAATACAAGAAATTGTTATCCACAATACCGACGCAGCAATGAGTGCAACTGGTGTAGGTGCATCCGTAACCGTACCTTCTGCTGTAAGATTGGAGGATGTTTACACCGACGCCGCAGGTACAATGCCCCTGACCAAAACCTTAATCTCAGATGATGGTGAATACAAAATTTACAGCATTACCTTACCATCAGATACTTATGCTGCCGATGAAATGAATTCCATATTTGTAGGAACGACCCTACTCTTCTGTCCTGACCCCAATGCTCCTGCTCCTAAGATTTGCGTCGCTTCTTTTTCAGGTTGTGCGCCAGAAGAAGTCAAAGCTGCTTTGGGTGGTTCTGGTGGTTGTGCCAGTTCAGAAATCTGTTATGCCTATATTTCTGGTGAAGTTGGTTTACAAGCAGAATGGTTTAGCTTACCTGATTCTTCGGCACTTTGTGAAGAAATTACCTTCAATGTAAGAGTCAAAAATGTTCGAGAATTACTATTATTAGACCTAATTCCTTCTTTTGATTTGCCGCCGGGTATTCAGCCAATTCCTGGCTCATGGGAAGTATCTTATCCAGGTGGAGAAGTTGCTCCGCTCAATTGGCAACCTATTGGCAGCGACCCTGATATTGTCTCTGGTAATTCGTATACTTATTCCGATGATGCTCTGTGGAGTTCCAAAATCAACGCAGATGGTTTGCAAGGTGTTTCCGCTGCAAATGTAACATTGGATAGTAATCAAGTCGCATTTAGATTTAGAGCAACTACGAATTGTGATGAATTCTTATCCGGCTCAAAATTGCTAACTGAGACTACTGCAACCGACCCTTGTGGAGAAGATATGGTCTCTTCTGGTAGTACTGAAAGCCCTGGAGTCGTTATTGATAATGCTAATCCAGAAGACTATGCGCAGTTGCTTTTAATCGTCAACCCCAAAGCAATTAACTGCATGGGCAACGACAATACTTTTGGCGTAACCGCTATCAATACGGGAACCAATTCAACCTCTGATTCGGTCTTGGTCTGCCTGACTATGCCTGAAGAATTAGACTTTACTACAGGTTCAATTGCTTTTACTTCGCCTGCTGGATTTAATCCAGACTCGGTCATTGAAACGCCGATTGGCACAACCACCGAAGTCTGCTTCAATGCACCAGCGGTGGCAGCTTATGGCTCTTTTACTTTTGAATTCGCAGCTGCTATGGACGACAATGCTGCTTGTGGAAGAATCAGATTAGGAACAGACATCAAGTCATTTGTTGATATGGTCACTTGTACTCCTGGTCCTCCTTCAGAATGTGGGGTCTTTGTCCAAAATAGTATTCAATCTTCAGTTAGTATTGATTTAAAACCACCTTTTATAGCCGAAGATTTAGCTGTATACACCGATTGTGCTACTGACCCTGCTAATGTTGCTTTGTATTATGAATATACCATCAATCACGATGGACCTGATGCAAACAATCAAAACTATACCATCAATTTTTATGAAGATATTGATGGTGACCAAGCTGTTAATCCTAATATTGATAATCTCTTGGGTAGCAATGCCAGCACTTTCTCCGTCAATGATGGAGAATCCGTACAAATCACTGGGTCTATTGATGTACCACAAGCGCAATCTTGTCCTGTCTTATTTGAAGTCGTCTATGATACAGGATGTTCTTGTGATAGCGAAGAAGCTTATTTTGATAATATTAAAAATAGAGCGCTGATTGACTACCAAGAACCTATAACCATGTGTCCAGGTAGTTGTATTGATATTGAGGTTTGTGATTTTGTCTCTGTCAGTGCCGATTCTATAAAAGGTGCGACGGGTGTTGAATATACAGCTTCTTTAGACTGGAATGCTGCAAATACTTTTACTCTACCTTCACCAGGACCCGCAGCAGCAGCTATTACTTATGAAGATTTAACAGATAATAGCATCGGTAATGGTGACAACAATTTGTTAATTACCGAACAATCATCAGGACATGATGATGGCTATATCGTAGCTTCCTATCCTCAACTTGTTCAAGTAGAAAGATTTTATCTTGGAGGTGGAAATGTAACGGGTTGGGGAAATGTTATCCATGTTTATGGAGGTACAACAATGAAATTAGAGTATTCTTCAGATGGTATTAATTGGACATTAGCTGAGACTGGCTTATTCGTACCATCAACGGCAATAATTCAAGAAAATATATTAGCCGAACCAGTAGTGGCACAATACTTTAGATTTTCTTCTAATTCCGTAAATAGGAACTGGGCAACTTCAGAGTTTAGATTAGAAGGTGAAGGCATACCTTTTGAAGCTGCCAGTCCCGTTACTCAATCAGGCAATACCGTCTCTATTTGTGTTCCTGAAGGTGTTGGTATTGATGCCCCTTGGTTTGTTGATTTTACGACAGGAACAGGTGACTGCGAAGTTACCGAAACCATTGAAATATATCAACTCCAAGACCCAGGCATCACCATTGCGGGTGATACCATCGTTTGTGGTAGTGAGTGTATTGGTTTGGAATTAATCGTACCAAACGAAGCCAATGGAGATATGACAGTGAGTTGGTCTCCTGCCAATCTTATCGACGACCCAACAGCCTTTAGAGTCAACGCTTGTAATTTAACAGGCAACACAACATTTGAAGCCACCGTAACCTATGCCAATGGAAATTGTGTCGATATCGTTCCTTGGGACGTCACCTATTTTGCCATCCCGGATATCGATGTCCCAGATTATACCTACAACTGTTTTTACAATGTTGACCCTCCGATATTGATGGCAGATATGGGATTTGATTTATACAATTGGTATGAAACTTCTACTGGATTTGAAATCTTAGAAAACAGTAGTTCCAGTAGCAATTTCGCCCCAAGCGAAGGGGGAATGTATATTGTCAAAGCAACTTCCGCAAATAATAATTGCCCAGCTATTTCTATGAATATTAATATTCCTGCTGAACAATGTCGAGACTACGGAGACTTGCCTGACTCTGATAATGGAACGGGAATCAGCAACTATCAAACTGACGCAGCAAACGGTGGACCAAGTCACATCATCATCCCTGGTTTATACCTTGGTAATATGGTCGAATTGGAAGACGATGGCGTCCAAAGTGCGGATGCTATGGGCGACGGTGCTGAAGAAGACGGCGTTGAGATTACGCCAAACTTAAGCCTTGCACCTAGCAACACCATCCGTTTGCCACTCGGTGCCGTCAATACAACTGGTGAAACTGCTTATATTGAAGCATGGATTGATTGGAATGGTGACGGAGACTTTGATGACCCAGGCGAAATGGTCGCTAACTTTAGCGATGCCAGCGGTAGTTTCCCAACAGAAATGATCATTCCGATTCCTGCAGGCGCACAGCAAGACCAAGATTTAGGTTTCCGAATGCGGATGAGTAATATGCCAAACATGACTCCACTTGGACCAGCAGATTCTGGTGAAATCGAGGATTATCTCCTTAGAATCAGTTGCCCTGACCAGCAATGTTTGACGCCTTCTATTCAAATTAATAGAGAATAAAAAA
>CAYUNA010000566.1:0-3628 GCA_964445895.1 uncultured Saprospiraceae bacterium
AAAACCCAAAGAAACTTTTTACTCACTGTACTAAGTTATTCCTTAAACAATCCCTACTTTCACGCCTTTAAAAAATCAATTTCACCCTATTCTTATGCCAACTGTTACCATCAATATACCGACCCTCGTTAAAAATGTAAGGATTGATAATGTCGAACATTATCACTTGCGTCCGCTATTTTTTAATCATCCCATCTCGACTCGCCGACGATTTTCGGCTGCTGAAACAAATTATAAAACGGAGCTAAAAAACTACTTTCAGGGCTATAGTTTTGAGCGTGCCAACTCGCATCAATTGTTGTGGTATATGTTTAATCCTGAAATCGTTTATAAGATTTACAATTTCGAATTTACGGTCAGCAAGCAGTTTATGGAAGGCAGTTTTGGCGTGGCGAGTTTTGAACTAAGGGGACAGACTTTCATTGCGTTGCCAGCCTTTCATAATTATATGTTTATAGCTAAAAAGGATGAATTTGGCGGTATAGATGTGCGAGAAGAGGCAGAAGGTGCCATAAGATATTTGCTGAAAGGCTATAGAAAAGAGGAAAAATCATCGTTCGATATTACCCGGTTCTTTTCTGATAAAAAGGAGTTTGTTAAGACTATTACTCACGAAGTACGAATCAATAATGGGTCGTTTGGATTTGAAAAAACAGGGGATACCTCTTGGTTTGCTAGCTTTGGTGGCAATACTGAATTTGATGGTGAGATGGAACTCGAACGGGTCGGGCAAAACTTAAATATCCGCTACCCGAATGAGCTCAATCGGGCGCATTATCAAGAAGAATTGGTGGCGCAATTGTCGAAAGTAATTTATCAAAAAGAGAATACGCCGTTGGTCATTGTTGGTGAAAATGGAGTAGGGAAGCATACGATTATTGAAGAGGTCGTTCACCGTTATGAAAGCGATTTTTATAAGAAGACAACACGTCCAAGACAACGTATTTGGCATTTAAATCCCAATCGGGTCATTGCTGGAATGAGCATCGTGGGTATGTGGGAAAAGCGGTTTGAAGCCATTTTAAAATTTGTAAAAAAGCCATTTTCCAACTCTGCATTATCTGATAAAATTTTGGTTGACAATCCTGTTGCATTGCTGCGAATTGGGCAGTCTGCTTCTAATTCTTTGACCCTTTCTAATGTGCTAAAATCGTATTTAGAAAAGCGGTCTTTGCAGGTCATTTTATTGGCAACACCCGAAGAGTGGAAAGTAGTGCAAGAGCAAGACCGTAGCTTTTCTGACTTGTTTCAGGTAGTGCGTTTGCATGAGCCAAAGTTAGAAACAGCGGTAAAAATCGTACTCGAAAAACGCAAGGCTTTGGAGTTGGAAAACGATGTAGAAATTAATATTCAAGCCATTCATCAATTATTCACCATTCAGCGCAACTACTTGAAAAACAAGCCATTGCCCGGTAGTGTGATGAAATTGTTGACACAATTGGCAACAAAATATAAGTTCTCGACCGTCGATGCCCAGGAAGTTCGGGATGAATTTAAGGCGTTTTCGGGCTTGCAGGAACGGATTTTTGATGAACAAAGTAGACTCGAAAAAAATGAAGTTCGAGATGTGATTTCGCAAAATCTGGTCGGTCAAAAAGATGCCGTTGATGCACTTGCCAATGCTGTTCACCTCATCAAATCGAAACTGACCAATAAAGACAAACCGCTGAGTTCGTTTCTCTTTATTGGACCAACAGGTGTGGGTAAAACACAAGGTGCAAAAGTCCTTGGTCAATATCTGATGGGCAGTGAGGAAAACCTTCTTCGCTTTGATATGAACGAGTACATTGACGACTCCGCGCTCGACCGGTTGATTGGTGATTATAGCAACCCTGAAGGACAATTGACGGGTAAAGTGCGCTATCGGCCGTTTGGCATTGTGTTGTTTGATGAGATTGAAAAAGCACACCCGAAAGTCCATGATTTGCTGCTACAGGTCCTTGACGACGGACGCTTGACGGACAGCCTCGGGCGCACCGTTGACTTCTCGAATACCATTATTATTATGACTTCTAATGTGGGGGCGAGAGAAGTGTCTCTGCAACTTGGTTTTGCTACGCCAAGTCGCGATGATTCGGCGATTTATCGAAAGGCATTGGAGAACAAATTTCGACCAGAATTCATCAATCGGATAGACCAAATTGTGGTATTTAATCCATTGAGTTTTGAGCATATTTTCAATATTGCACGGTTGCAAATCAAGGAATTGTTGAAGCGAGACGGCTTTGTGCGCCGAACGACGATTTTGAATATTTCGCAAGATGCCCTCGAATGGGTTGCCAAACGTGGCTTTGACGAACAGATGGGCGGACGTGCCTTGAAGCGGCAAATTGAACGAGATTTGACGGCATTGTCGGCAGAACAATTGATTTCGACTTACTCGGAAAGCCCGATTATTTTTGATATTTTATTGGAAAACGGAAAGCTTGTTCCGCATATTCAGCCACTCGAATTTGTTGACCCGATAGACAGCGATTGGTTGCCCGTAATGCCCGATGAAAACGAAGGGCGGCGATTTTATAATCGGCTACTAAAAGCAATTGAGCGCATCGAATACAGCGTTTCCAAACATGAAAGCAGCCAAGAAGATGACGGCGGCGGCGGCGTGATTGTGGTAGGTGGTGACGGTGGCAAGGGATTGGATTGGCAGTATTATGACTTTAAGGATAAAATGGCGACGGTAAAAGAGGAAGTGATTACGATTCGGTTGGGTTTTAGTGAACGTTATTTTCGGGAAGCTCCAGCAATTCCGTTGCGCTTAAAACGAGGTCGAATTTTGTTGCGACGAGAGGAGGCGACAAAGGGTACTCGGGAAAATTATAAAGACCAATTGTTTCAAAAAGAAGCCCTGAAAGAATTGAGTGAAGCTTATGAATTTGCGCCACAGCAGTTTGATAGTTTGAAAACAGAATTTGTCAATAATTTTCTGAATGTTGCCTTTTTGAAAATTGCGACAAAGGGATTTATCAGAGGAAAAATTGATAAAATCTCCCTCAAATTCGAGTCCGTTATCGTTGGGATGGGCAAGGACGAAGTTGAGTTTTTGATGAGTCTCTATGAAAAATTATTTGCGCGGATGGATGTAACTCATGAGGTCAAAAAGGCGCAAAAAGAAATCACCGCAGAGGGACACGCTTTGCTGGAAATGCTGCAAGGCGAAGCAGGAATTCATCTATTTTATAAAGCGCACCAAAACCCATTACCCATAAAATTAATCATCACGGATAAGGAGGCCAAACGTAAAAAACGCCCTGTTTTCAAGGTAATTCGTATCTATGATGGGAATAATACGCTGACGGATTTGCGGACGGGTTTTACGAATGATGTGCATATTACGGCGGATGAGTTCAAGTTGTTGTTGTTTGGAGGGGTGAAGGAACGGGTGAGGAAGGGGCTGAGGGTATTGTAGGGAATCGTTTATTTGCAATAATTTATAAAAAATTCAAAAGCAAAAGGGAAAATTAGTACAGCATTGATTGATGAAACTTTGCTAAACAGGAATATAGGATTAGGAACGCGAAGTAAATAACTTAACTTTCTCTCTCAAGAATGTTAAGTTATTTACTTCGCGTTCCTTATTGACACAAAAAAAGAAACGGTTGAACAATATGTGATGGTTAAGGGATTT
>CAYUNA010000567.1:0-3624 GCA_964445895.1 uncultured Saprospiraceae bacterium
GGCTAAAGCCGCCTCGCTTTTGGGATTTTAGGGGCGAGATTGATTGAGTTTTCCGTCGGAAAACTCAATCAATCTTGCACCCAACCTACCTTCGAAAAATGGCTTTAGCCATTTTTCGAAAATACAAAATAACCTTTTACACAGTGCACTTACTACTTAGGTACTAAACAACTAAATATATGTTAGATAAAACAGGAATTGCGAAACGAATCGCCCAGGAATTAGAAGATGGCTGGTATGTGAATTTAGGTATCGGCATCCCAACTTTAATCGCCAATTATGTACCGGATGGACTGAGCGTAGAGTTTCAATCTGAAAACGGAATTCTAGGCATGGGACCATTTCCTTTTGAAGGTGAAGAAGATGCTGATTTAATCAACGCCGGTAAACAGACTGTAACCGCAATGCCGGGTGCGTCGATTTTTGATTCTGCCACGAGTTTTGCGATGATTCGTGGAAAACACATTCAAATGACCGTCCTTGGCGCAATGGAAGTGGCAGATAATGGTGATATTGCCAATTGGAAAATTCCGGGTAAGATGGTTAAAGGTATGGGTGGTGCGATGGATTTAGTTGCTTCGTCAGATAATATTATTGTCGCCATGATGCATACCAATAAGCGGGGAAAATCGAAGTTGTTAAAGCATTGTACTTTGCCATTGACAGGTGTGAAATGTGTGAAAAAAATTGTAACGAATTTAGCGGTTTTAGAAGTGACGGATAAAGGTTTCAAACTATTGGAACGTGCGCCAGGTGTGAGTGTTGCAGATATTCAAAACGCTACGGAAGGGCGATTGATTGTAGAGGGGGAAATTCCTGAAATGGTTATCGATTAGTCGTTTAGATGCCGTGTAATGAAATGTTCTTAAAGGGAGTTTGAGGTGCACACTATAAATTAAGTTTCTTATCCTTTTCTTTTAAAAAAACTTTATCAAATAATGACGGCTCGATGCCGTCATTATTTGAAACTTATCGTAGACAATTCATGTTGTAAACAAGTCTATTAGGTATCCGCTACCTTTTTACACAACCTCGCAATATTTTTGGTAGAGGTCAAAGAAACGCTAGTTAAAGTATACCTATTAAAATCCCAATTTATCAAAAATGCTGCTCATAAAATTCAACAACTCGCTCATCTACCATGACATCCTGAGGCTTGATTTTTTGTTTCAAAACAATGCCCTCCAACGTTCGGCATCGGCTTAATGCCACGTAGGTTTGTCCATGTTCGAATGCCCCTTTTCCCATATCAATAATCACCTTGTCAAAGGTTTTTCCTTGTGACTTATGAATGGTGACAGCCCATGCTAACTTTAGGGGATATTGCGTGAAGGTTCCCATGATTTCAGAAGTAATTTCTTTCGGGTCTTTACCTTGTTTGTATTTCAAAATTTCCCATTCGACCTTGTGAACTTCAATTTCTTTACTTTGACCACCTTCCTCTACCAAAACCACTATTTTATCCACGTCAATTTGCACCACTTTCCCAATTGTTCCATTAACATAATCACCACTTTCATGGTCGTTACGAATAAACATGACCTGCGCGCCTTCTTTGAGTCGCAAAATTTGTTCGGTTGGATATTGGGAGGGTTTAAAATCACCATCAATTTTAGCATGAAAAGTATATTCCAAAGCAAGAATATCCGAGAGTTCTCTAGTGTTAATTCTATCGACGAGATAATTGCGAGGGGAGAGGGTGACATAAAAATCAGCAGGTTCAAAATTAGGTTTGTACCTTACATTTAAGTCTTCTAAATCTTCATAATCTGCCTGATTCAAACGAATAGCTTCCAACAATCTTAAAAAAAAACGAGCTTCTTGTCGATAAACTTTTCGCAATTCCAGCATTTCCATTTCAAAACCTCGCTCAAATACTTTTGCTGAAAAAAAGTAAGCACTTTCATATTGAAATTGAAAATACTCCCGTTCTACCTCCGTTGCAATCACTGGCGGCAACTGAAACAAATCTCCAATAAATACCATTTGTACACCACCAAATGGCTCATAAATTCCTCTATTCTTCTGTAAAAAAATATCAATTGCATCGAGCATATCTGCTCGTACCATCGAAATTTCATCAATTACCATCACCTCAATGTTCTTGATAACTTTTTTATATCGTTTACTGATTTTTATATCTCTGGCAGTCAAAAATCGGGGCGGAAACCCACAAAAGGAATGAATGGTTTGCCCCTTAACATTCAATGCAGCAATGCCCGTAGGCGCGAGAACAACCGTTTTTTTGCGACTGGTGCGGCGGAATAGTCGGAGTAGGGTAGATTTACCTGTACCCGCACGTCCAGTGATGAAAATGCTCTGCTTCGATTTTTCTAAAACATCAAGAGCGTATTTGAAATCGCCGTTTAATTCTAAAGGTTTTACGTTTTTCATAATAGTTTAAAAGTACAGGGTTCGGGGTTCCGAGTTTAGGAGTCAGGGCTGGGAGTTCAAGAATTTTGGGGGTATTTGGTGGATTTTAGGTCAGTTCGGTCACCATGTGAATTCGTTTATTCAGAATCCTTGCCTTGATATCCTCAAACCTCTCGAACTCTAAACGCTTACAATTCTTTTATAAGAAAAACATAAACCGGAAAGTGATCGCTATACCCTCCAATATAATTATCTCCAGAAAACGTTCGCCAAGGATACCCTTTGTATTGGCCCGTTTTAGTTTGCAGATATTTTTCATTAAAAACGCGCGCTTTATAAAAATGGTAGCCTTTATCATTTCGTTTGACCAAACCTGAAGAAATAATAATCTGGTCAAATAAATTCCAGGAATCTCGCCAAGCTAAAGTCCCAATACCTCTTTTAAAGTAAGCGTACATTGGATTAAATAAGTCACCATCTTCCACCTTATTTGGCTTATTTTGTGGCGCAAGTATCTTCTTTACGCTTGGGCTAATCGGGTCATCATTCAAATCTCCCATAATGACCACTTTCGCATTTGGATTGGCAGCTTGTAAAGAATCAACAACGTGTTTGTTTAATTTAGCACTTCCTTCTCGTCGCCACGACGATGCTGCTTCACCACCGCCACGAGAAGACCAGTGATTGACCAAAATATGCATAGGCTCACCATCAAATTGACCCGACACTAACAATATATCACGAGTGTACACCTTTGATCCATCAGGTTCGGTAAGATTGGCTGGAATTTGCGTTGCTTTTTCTACTTTAAAATATTTTGGTTGATACAAAAGTCCCACATCAATCCCACGTTTGTCGGGGGAGTCAAAATGAACCACTTTATAATTTCGGGAAATAATGGTTGGGTGTTTGGTCAAATCTACCAACACCTTTCGATTTTCTACTTCCGAAACACCCAGAATAGCGACCCCATCAGGTGTCATTTCTGTTCCCATTTCGTTGATAACTTTAGCCAGATTGCCCAATTTCTCTTGATACAAAACAGTATTCCACAGTTTTTCACCTTTAGGCGTAAATTCAGTGTCCCTAACATTGGGAGTGTCTAAGGTGTCAAACAAGTTTTCTAAATTGTAAAAACCGATACAGCCAACTCTCACTTCTTTTTCTTGAGCAAAACTGACATTTGTCATAAAAAGTGCTAAACAGGCTATCAAAAAATTCTTCATTAGTTTTGTTTTAAGAGCATTATTA
>CAYUNA010000568.1:0-3622 GCA_964445895.1 uncultured Saprospiraceae bacterium
CTTAACATCAGTTGGTTACTATTTAGAATCCATACTTATGCTTCCATTTCGCCTTCATCTGTTCTCTAATCCGATGTTCTGCTGGATTGTTAGCAGGCTCAAAAAGTTGTGTTCCCGAAATTTCGTCGGGCAAAAACTCTTGCTCCACAAAGTGATTGGGAAAGTCGTGAGAATATTTGTAATTCTTGCCGTAGTTGAGCTGTTTCATTAATTTAGTGGGGGCATTTCGAAGTTGTAAAGGTACGGGAAGGTTGCCTGTTTCGCGCACGAGACTTTGTGCTTTTTTGATAGCCAAATAAGTTGAATTGCTCTTTGGAGAAGTCGCCAAATAGACGGTGGCTTGCGATAAAATAATCCGTGCTTCTGGTAAACCAACCGCTGTTGCTGCCTGAAATGCTGTATTGGCCATCAGCAGCGCATTCGGATTAGCAAGTCCAATATCTTCTGATGCTGCTATTAAAATACGCCGCGCGATAAATTTAATATCTTCGCCACCTTCAATCATTCTTGCCAAATAATAGACGGCTGCATTGGGGTCACTTCCACGAATAGACTTGATAAAAGCAGAAGCAATATCGTAGTGTTGCTCACCACTTTTGTCATAGATGGCGATATTTTGCTGAATAATAGAAGTGACTAACTCATTGGTAATCAACAGTTTTTCTCCTGATTTTCTAAAATTAGTGACCAATTCTAAAATATTATACAACTTCCGTCCGTCACCGCCCGAAAATTTTAAAATAGCGTCATATTCTTGAATGTCAATATCTGCCGTTTTTAAATCCAGGTCAATTTCTAAGGCTTTATCAATCATTGCCATCATTTCCTCTTTTTCCAAATGTTGCAAAACATAAACTTGCGCTCGCGACAATAAAGCTGAAATAACCTCAAAAGATGGGTTTTCTGTAGTCGCACCAATCAGCGTGACAATACCTTTTTCAACGGCTCCTAAAAGTGAATCTTGCTGCGATTTGCTAAACCGATGAATTTCATCAATAAACAAAATTGGATTAGGTCGCCCAAAAAATTGCTGCTTTTTTGCCTTTTCTATCGTTTCTCTAATATCTTTGACCCCCGAATTGATGGCGGATAAGGTATAAAATGGACGTTCCAATTGATTGGCAATAATAGAGGCAAGCGTCGTTTTGCCAACTCCCGGAGGTCCCCAAAGGATGAACGACGGAATTTTTCCGCTTTCAATCGCTTGTCTGAGAACAGCACCTTCGCCAACGATGTGTTTTTGACCGATATAGTCGGCGAGATTTTTGGGGCGCATTCTTTCAGCTAATGGTTGCATAATTGACGGTTGACGGTAAACGGTTGACGGCGCACAGAGGAACAGTCATTGGTGAAGTGCAAAAGTGACTAATTTTTTAGTGCAGAAAAAATATTTTAAAAAAAATAAAAATTTAAAAATAACCTATTTATCATGAAAAAAATCTTAACTATCCTATCAATCCTGGGATGCAGCTTTTTTGCATCAGCCCAATGCGAGGTGTTGATTTCTATGGACTCAACCACGACGGGACTTGTTTTGACCGCCAATACCATCAATAATATGGCCGTTGCTTTTGAATGGAATACTGGGGAGACGACACAAAGTATCAATGCTGACCCTGGTTCGTTTGATTATTGTGTAACTGCTATTTTCGCAAACGGTTGTATCGCGACTGCTTGCTTTGGTAATGGCGGCGGTGGTAATGATTGTAGTGTTGGTATTCAAGTAATTCAAGGAGGGAGCTGGGTACAAGCGACAGCAACTGGTGAAGCCCCTTATACCTACGAATGGAGCAATGGACAAACGGATGCTGCGATTCCAATTGGGGCGAATGACTCTCTACTTTGTGTCGTCATTACAGATGCAACAGGCTGTACTGCCAATAGTTGTATTGAGTTTTGGGATGATTGCTTTGTCAGTATTTATGAGGAAATGACGCCAATAGGTGGTAGTGGACTTTTTGCAGAAGCGACTGGAACTCCTCCCTACACTTATCTATGGAACAATGGTGAAACAAGCGAATCAATTTTTCCAAATAGCTTTGGAACTTATTGTGTGGAGGTGACAGATGCGACTGGATGCGTGACGAATGGATGCTACGAATATATGGGAAGTGGCAATAATTGCTCGGTGTTTATTTATGGCGATAGCACACAAGTTGGTGCAACTGATCTGGTGCTGACTGCTGAGGGCACTGGTGCCAACCCATTCACTTTTGTATGGAGTACAGGTGAAAATAGTCAGGAAATTATGGTTTCAGAGACTGGTACTTACTGTGTAACATTAACAGATGCAACGGGATGTAGTGCTACAGAATGTTTCTATTATGAGTCTATTGAATGTGGTGGAGAAATTGACGTAGATGGCAACAACATTGACGGGTTCAATCTGTGTGCACAGCCATTTGGACAAGCACCTTTCACTTATACCTGGAATACAGGGGAGACGACAGATTGTATATTTATTGATGAAACAGGCACTTATAGCGTGACAATAGTCGATGCAAATGGTTGTGTTTCAGAGGTTTGCTGTTTGACTTTTGTAATGCTGGAAGAAAGTTTCGAGTTGCGCGGATTAGTCTATCCAGCGGATACCATAAACTTAATTGGAACTTATGAAGGTTGGGCTTACCGCATTGGTATGAATCCAGGCGGTACAGCGTCGTTGATTGATTCTGTTGCTTTAGAAAGTTCGCCAAATGGTGTATGGTACGACTTCGGAGAAGTGGATGCAGGTGAATATTTGGTGAAAGTTGCGTTGACGGAAAATTCAACAGGATACGACATAAATATGCCAACCTACCACTACAGTCACTTGACTTGGAGTGAAGCAGATGTGATTACGGTTCCTTCATTAGGCTTTAATTCTTATGATGTGGTGATGATTTATGGTGATAATCCAGGTGGGCCAGGGGGCATTTATGGGTCTGTAATCGTAGGTGACGGGTTGGTTTTAGACCCAATTCCAAATACTTATATCTTATTGTATAATGAATCTGGTGAACCTGTAGCGTTTGATGTTACCAATGAAAATGGAGAGTTTAGTTTCCCGGATTTAGCTTGGGGGACTTACCAGGTTTGGATAGATATTCCGGGACAAGAAGCGGCTTGGTATTGGGTGACCATCGGGCCAGATAATCCAACAGCTACAGACTTGATTTTTGAAGTATCTGAAACGGGCATTTCTACGAATATCAATGAAGTTTTAGCGGTAGAAACCTTTAATACTTTCCCGAATCCAGTGGACAATTATTTGATGATTCAATTCAATGCAATCAAGGCAGCTGATGTACAGATTTCTTTGGTTTCCATTACTGGTCAAACGTTATTAGTTGACAATCAGTACCTTACCGCCGGTGGTCAAAATATTGAAATAGAGGTTGCCAAGATTCCAACGGGTGTTTATTTCGTAAATATTGCCAATGGAAAGGATGTGATTTCTCAAAAAATAGTTATAAAATAATTGTTTAGTGGTTAATGCCGCGTAACAAAAATTTATTTGAATTTTTTCAAAGGGAGTTTGAGGGATAAAAAGCGTTTGCAAAAACGCTTTTTATCCCTCAAGAACCCCACCCGTGTTGCCGCAGGCAACGCGCACTATTTTTTATTGGAGGTCGAAAATTTG
>CAYUNA010000569.1:0-3614 GCA_964445895.1 uncultured Saprospiraceae bacterium
TCCTTCAATTATCTTCTGGTGATAGAACGGCTGTCAAAAAATTGGTAGTTGAATAAATGAGAACAAATCATGGTGATTTTAAAAATCACCATGATTTAAACCTTTAACAATTAGTAGTTTACCTTTTTCTACCCTTGATTTGCTCACTAAATTTCAACAGATGGAAGTTTTTAACTATTTCAGGATTTTGGTTCTGCCTTTATTTGTTTTGACCTGTTGTTCCTGTCAAAAACAAAAAGAAGTAAAAATTGAGGGTGAATTAAAAAAATGGCATCGAGTAACTTTAAACTTCCAAGGGCCCGAGACGAGCGAATTAGCAGCAGATAATCCTTTCTTGAATTATCGTTTGGAGGTGACTTTTGAAAATAATGGCAAGCGTTATATCATTCCGGGGTTTTATGCCGCAGATGGTAACGCCGCCGAAACTGGCAGCGAAAAGGGCAATATTTGGAAAGTTCGTTTCACGCCGGATGCCATAGGAGAATGGACATTTACTACTTCCTTTAAAAAAGGAAATAATATTGCAATCGGAAATGATTCAAGTAAGGGAGTTAGTGCGGATTTTATGGATGGTCAAACTGGTAAGTTTACCATTGTTGAATCGGACAAAACAGGAATTGACAATCGAGCAAAGGGTAGATTACAATATGTTGGAGCATCTTATTTACAATTTGCGGAATCCAAAAAATATTTTATCAAGTTAGGAGTAGATGCGCCTGAAAATCTTTTGGCATTTAATGATTTTGACGTATCCACCAATGCCTTAGGTCTTCAAAAAGAATGGCAACCGCACGCTAAAGATTTTGAAGAAACTGCCAAGCCTTTTTTATGGAAAAAAAGCAAAGGAAAAAACTTATTAGGCGCAGTAAATTATTTGGCAAGTGAAGAATTAAATGTCTTTTCTTTTTTAACCTTCAATGTAGATGGTGATGATAGGAATATTTTTCCTCATCTTCTAAAAGTACCAATCAAAGAATACGAGACTTATGCTAGTAACAAGAAAAATATAGAAGCTTGGGAAACGATGTTTCATAAAACCCGGTTCGATGTTTCAAAATTAGCACAATGGGAACGTATTTTTGAATATGCAGAAACTAAAGGAATGTTCCTTCATTTCAAAACGCAAGAAACAGAAACCGACCACCTCATGGATAAAGGAGTTTTTGGAGTAGAAAACAAGTTATATTACAGAGAACTTATAGCCAGATTTGGACATCATTTATCCTTGAATTGGAATTTAGGAGAAGAGAACGACCAACCCATTTCAGAAGTAAAAAAAGCAGCCAATTATGTTTCCAATTTAGACGCTTACAACAGTCATTTGGTCATTCATACTTATCCAAATGAGGATGATAGATTTGCTGAGTTAATCGGTGACCAATCACCACTAACGGGGGCGTCCCTACAACTTGATCATCCTGAATTTAATGATGTTCATCCAAGAGTTTTAAAGTGGCGTGAAAAATCAAATGCTACCGGTAGAAAGTGGGCATTGGCAGTTGACGAACCAGGTAAAGCCAAGATTGCGTTACTCCCAGATGACGAAGATGCCGAGCATGATTTTGCCAGAGCGAGAGCCTTATGGGGAACCTTGATGGCAGGCGGTTATGGAGTAGAATGGTATTTTGGATACGCTAGTCCTCATTCAGATTTGACCTGTCAGGATTTTAGAAGTAGAGATTTATTTTGGGATCAAAATAGATATGCCCTGCACTTTTTTAACCAACATATTCCCTTCTGGGAAATGGAACCAAATGATGATTTAACTGCGGATAATCATTCTTATTGTTTGGCAAAAGAGGGAGCTGTTTATGTAATTTATGCTGAAACGAATGCAGGAAAAATCAAATTAAACTTGGGTAGTTCTGAAAAAACTTTTGAAATAAAATGGTATGACCCAAGAGGCGGCGGAGATTTACAGGAAGGGTCTGTAACTTCTATAAAAGCAATAAATGATATAGCAAAATTAGGACTACCGCCCTCTGCACCAGAAAAGGATTGGGTCATTTTAGTAAGAGAAAAATCATAATCAAAATGAATAGACTTGTTAATGCTATTGTTTTATTATTTCTGCTGATGTCTGCATTCAGTAGCTGCGCACAAGTTTTAGAACGTCCATTTATTTGGGTAAAGCAAGAAGATAAAGCGGACATACTTCATAAAATAGAAACTCAAGATTGGGCAAAAACTTTTTACGTAGCATTTAAAAATCGACTTGACAATGACATCGCTCTTTATAAAAAGTCGCCAAAAACATTTCTCGAAAAACTGCCATTCGATTGGTCCAATCAAAAAAAAGGGACGACGCCTCCTTTCAAAACCTTTAGTAGTTTTCCAGACGCCAATTTCCCAGAAAGATTTATCCTTAATAAATATTTGCAAATCGGAATCGATTGTGGCGTACTCTATTTTTTAACCGAAGAAAAAATTTATGCCCAATGTGCATTGGATATTTTACATACTTTTAATGAAAGTATCACACAAATCCAGCCTTCTGAAAAAAAAGGAAACGGAGGATGGATTTATCCAAATGACCATTTAAGGGAGGCGCGTGTATTTGGTGCTCAAGTGCCTATCATTTATGATTTTATTGCACCATATCTCAAAGCAGGAAACCAAGCTTTCGATTTGGGTAAAAATAATTTTACAAAATTTTCTGAAGAGAAAGCACAAACTGTTTTTCTCACCTATGCAAAGTTGGCAGTAGAACATGGACATACGGGTTCTAATTGGTCTGTTTTGGAATCTTTTAGTTTGGTACAAAATGCGCTGGCGTTGAATGATTTAGAACAAAGAGAAAAGTATCTGGATTTTTATTTAAAAAAAGGAACAGACCAACAAGATGCCTTACCTGATATTTCCAAAAAATATAAAAAAGAGGGAGATGTTTATCCTGAAACTTCACAATATTCTATCGGTGTAGCCTTATTCACCACTCGCCTATTGCTTATGCTGGATAAATATAATCCAGATTTACAGTTAGGGAAAAAGTATTACAAAATTCCATTTTCCTTAGACCGCTGGAATAGTGTCGTTTATCCAAATAATGAAATAATTAGATTCGGTGATGGCAAAAGAAAACTCAATGTACCCTATGATGCTTATGACATGGCTTACCATTTGGGACAACAAAATAAAATGCCTCAGCTGACCGAAAAATTTGGTCCATTGATTTCTAAAAGTATCGCAGAAGGAAAGTACAATAGAGCAAAAGTCGGTAAAAGATCGGAAGATGTTACGGTTTACCATACACCTTTAAAGCTGCTTTGGTTTAATCAAACAAAAGACTATTCATTTGAAAAATCAGTGTTAAATCGAACAGATAAATTCCCTCATGCTGGTGTTTTTTTACAACGTAATTTGAGTTCTACAGAGAATCCCGATGATGGATTAATGTGTTTTGTGGGAGGTGCGCACATGGTACATGGTCATGCCAGCGGAATGGATATGGAATTATACGGCTTGGGAGAAGTACTGGGAGTGGATCACGGTCGAGGGCAATATAGAACTGATTTACATGAAAATTATTCCCGATTATTTGCGGCGCATAATACAGTGATTGTCAATGGAGCAAGTCAAGGAGATGGCGGTTGGGTCAGTTTAGGAATGAATTC
>CAYUNA010000570.1:0-3610 GCA_964445895.1 uncultured Saprospiraceae bacterium
AAAATTGCTTCTCCCTTGAGAATCCCCTCGTGGCGGTTCGGATATTACAAAAGATTTTCGCCACGAAATTTACAAAGTGCGTAACATCAATTACTAAAAAAAATAGCCATGCGGAATTTTTGCCTCCTTATACTCATAAGTTTTTCAATTGGGTCTTGTACAAAAGAAGACGCACCAACACCTGCTAATAACAGATTTTTAAAACGATATTTGCACTTGTCGCACACCCGAACTGCTGCTAATCCCGACGTCGTTTCTGGAATTGACAACTTGAATTTTGAGGATTTTGATATGCTTTGGCTAGGCGGAGATATGGCACAGACAACTTCTATGGATGACGAAACTATGTCCTACATTGATGCGATTTTTGACGTCGGAAATCCGAATACCTTATGGGCACTCGGCAATCACGATTATCCCAATTTGGATAGAATTCAAAATTTTACCAACCGCCCCGCTTACTATTCTTTTCATAAAAATGGACTTACTTTTCTGGTTTTGGATACTCAGGATAATTATAGTAAAATTACAAACGATCAAAGGCTCCTTTTTGACAGCGTTATTGATACACTTAAAAACTCATCCCACCTTATATTGTTGCACCACAAATTGATTTGGATGTATGACGACGGCGAATTAGAACCACAGATTGCAGATGTTTCCAATGGAGAATTTGGCACTTGTTTCTATTGTTTGAATGCTAATAATTTTCATTCAAATCTATATCCCCAATTGCTTGAAATAAAGCAAAAAGAGATTGAGGTTATTTGTATCGGTGGTGATATTGGATACAAAACCAATGAATTTGAATATACAACAGCAGACGGTATTCATTTTTTAGCATCGGGGCTTTCGTCCAACCTGAATGAAAATCAAGCTATCGTCTTCCAACATGATTTGGAAACCCAGGCTCTGACCTGGGAATTTCAACGAATATCCGATTTTTAATAGACTTTATGAAAAAACGCTATAAACTCCTAATTGGACTCGGCATCACCTTATTGATTTTTCCATTCTGGTACAAATCTGTTGTAACATTCGACACCCCTAATCAATTGAATTTAAGCACTTTAGAAGAAAGAAGAACCATTTTAAACGATTCCACCTTTCAAATAAAAAACGGCTGGCTGCGGAAAAACAGCTACAATACCTGGGAACTTTACGTTGAAGGCAATCCTCTCGAACGCGGCATTCGAATGGGCAAATTAATGGAAGAATTGCTACAAAAACAGGAACAAGCGTTTTTTACAGGTATGCAAGACGTTGTACCTTCTATGAATTATATGCAGTTTTTGAAATATATCGTCGCTTGGCAAAATCGAAATTTGGACGAATATATTCCTATCGAATATCAACGTGAAATATACGGAATGTCGCTTTTTGCAGCCGACGAGTTTGACTTTATTGGTCCAAAATATCAGCGAAAACTCATCTACCACGCCGCTCATGATATCGGACATACCTTACAAAATATGGGCTTGGTTGGTGGAGGCTGCACGACGCTTTCGGTTTGGGATGAGGCAGCAACGGATAGCTCCTTATTGTTAGCACGCAATTTTGATTTCTTTGTAGGAGACGAATTTGCGGAACAAAAAGTCGCCTATTTTATCAAACCAACCGAAGGACATCCGTATTTCTCTTATTCTTGGCCTGGATTGATGGGCGTGGTTTCCGGAATGAATTTAGCGGGCTTGGCAGTCGTTTTGAATGCTGGACCACCGTCGGTGCCTGGAGCGAGTAAGACGCCTGTTTCGATTTTAGCAAGAGAAATTTTACAGTATGCCAGCAATATTGAAGAAGCGATGGACATTGCGAAAAAGAGAGAAGTTTTTGTATCTGAAAATTTCATCATTAGCTCGGCAAAAGATGGTCAAACGGTGGTGATTGAAAAGTCACCTGACAAAACGGTTTTGTATAAAAATGAGACGCCTCACTTTGTCTGTTCCAATCATTTTCAAAGTGATTTTTTTAAAAATAACGAAGAAAATTTAACAGCGCAACAGGAGACCTCAACTGTTCATCGATACGAGCGAATGAACGAACTTTTAAATAAAAAAACTGCCTTAAATGTCCAGGACGCCGTCGCTATTCTGAGAGATTTGAATGGTAAAAATGACGCTGAAATCGGTCTGGGCAACGAGATGGCTATAAATCAATTACAAGCGCACCACTCTATCATTTTTAAACCCGAAAAATTAGAAATTTGGGTATCAACGGAACACTGGCAGTTGGGAGAATTTATCCATTATGATTTAAAAGATGTTTTTGAAAATAAAAGTCTGTCCCCAATGCCTATCCAGTTTTTTGAGGAAGCAAAAACCATTGCTGCCGATTCTATCATTCATCAAAAAGCATTTGCTAATTACCTGATTTTCAGGAGCTTAAAAAAAGAAATTAAAACAACTATTGGTGATAACTTAATTTTAAGCAAAGAGAAATTAGATTATTTTGAAACGTTGAATCCAGAAAATTTTGAAACCTGGTCGCTGCTTGGTCGCTATTTTCAAACACAAAATGACTGTAAAAAAGCCGCCCGTTATTATGAATTGGCTTTATTAAAAGCGATACCGTGGAAAAAGGATAAAGATGCCATTTTAGAATGGAAAAAGGAGTGTCAGGATTCAATAGATTTTATGAATGAAATTTGAGTAGCTTTAGACTCACTCAACCTCATTCATAAAGTCTATTTAAAGATATAAAAAGGCCTTTATTTTTTATATCTTTGTCCCCCCTTGCCAAATTCGCCACCAATCACCACATAAAATAAAAAAAACATGAAAAGAAAAAATATTGTTGCAGGTAACTGGAAAATGAACAAAACCTACCAGGATGGAGGTGAACTTGCAAAAAGCATCATCAATAAAATTGGTTCTACCCGGACAACTGTCGTCCTTGGAACGCCTTATATTCACTTGAAAAATGTCAGCAAATCTCTGACGGGTATCTCTAACATTCACTTGGCTGCCCAAAATTGTCACCAAGAAGAAAGTGGTGCTTACACTGGTGAAATCTCAGCTTCTATGCTCCAATCTATAAACGTAGATTATGTGATTTTGGGGCACTCCGAACGAAGAGAATACTTTGGTGAAGATGCAAAATTATTGGCTAAAAAAGTTGATATAGTCTTGTCCAAAGGTATGATTCCTATGTTTTGCTGTGGTGAAAAATTAGATGTACGCGAAAAAAATGGGCAGGAAAAATTAGTCGGCAAACAAATTAAAGACGCACTTTTCCACTTGTCTCCTGAAGAATTTTCAAAAATCGTCATCGCTTACGAACCAGTGTGGGCAATCGGTACAGGCGTCACGGCATCCCCCGAACAAGCGCAGGAAATGCATGCTTTCATTCGTAAAACCATCGCAAAAAAATACGGTGAAGACATCGCGGAAGGCACTTCTATTTTATATGGAGGTAGCGTCAAACCAGGCAATGCAAAAGAACTATTCGCTAATCCAGATGTGGACGGCGGTTTGGTAGGTGGCGCATCGTTGAAAGCTGATGATTTTGTTGCCATCATTAATTCTTTTTAAATGATTAATTGATGATTTAATTTTAGGGCTGTACAAAGTTTTGTAAAATTTGATTTTCAAAGTATCAGCCCCCGACCCCT
>CAYUNA010000571.1:0-3606 GCA_964445895.1 uncultured Saprospiraceae bacterium
GAAATATATTGAAGTCCTCTTTTTATCCCTCAATTACTTCCATTTTATTACATTTGCTTTTCTTTTAAATTTAAATCCTTTGCAAGTGTATTTATTAGGTTATGACATCGGTAGTTCTTCCGTGAAAGCGGCTTTAATCAACACAGCTACGGGGCAAATGGTGAGCAAAGCCCAGCATCCAAAAGTAGAAATGGAAATGCTCGCGCAGCAACCTGACTGGGCAGAACAAGCACCTGAAGACTGGTGGGAAAGCGTCTGTGTGGTGACTAAAAAGATACTAGCAGATACGAAAGTAAATCCGTTAGAGATAAAAGGAATTGGTATCAGTTATCAGATGCACGGTTTGGTTTTGGTGGACAAAAATCAGGAGGTATTGCGTCCTTCGATTATTTGGTGTGACAGTCGGGCAGTCGAGATTGGGAATAAGGCATTCCAAAATATTGGAGAAGAAAAATGCCTGGAACATTTCCTTAATTCCCCTGGAAATTTCACGGCTTCCAAGTTAAAATGGGTGCAAGAAAATGAACCAGAGATATACGCTAAAATAGATAAGTTTTTCTTGCCAGGGGATTATATTGCCATGAAATTGACGGGAGAAGTTACTACCACTATTTCAGGATTATCGGAAGGTATTCTTTGGGATTTTAAAGAAAATAAACCTGCTTCTTTATTGTTAGAGCATTATGGAATTTCCGAGAATCTATTGCCTGACCTGGTCGATACTTTTCAAATACAGGGGAAAGTAACTGCCGAAGCTGTTGCTGCGACAGGCTTAGCAATCGGCACACCAATTGGTTATCGAGCGGGAGACCAACCGAATAATGCGCTGTCATTGGGCGCGATAAATCCAGGGGAAGTCGCTGCAACTGGCGGAACTTCGGGCGTTATCTATGGAGTGATTGATCAACCGGTTTTTGACAGACAATCTCGTATCAATCCTTTTGGTCACGTCAATCACGAACCTAATCAAACACGTCTAGGGCTGTTATTATGTATCAATGGGGCGGGTAGTCAGTATGCCTGGGTTAAAAAGCAAATTGCGGAAACTGGCCGCACTTATGTTGAAATGGAAAAGATGTTGGAAACCATCCCAATTGGGGCAGATGGCTTGAGAATCATACCATTTGGAAATGGTGCAGAAAGAGTTTTAGGTAACCAATCCGTGGGTTCTCATATTATTAATCTGCAGTTTAATCGGCACCAAAAAGCGCATATCTATCGAGCAGCACTCGAAGGAATTGCTTTTTCTTTTGTTTATGGTTTTGAAATTTTAAAAGAACTTGGACTTAATCCCAAAGCCATAAAAGTCGGTAATGATAACCTTTTTCAATCCCCTGTTTTCGCTAAAACAATTGCCAATTTGATAGGTTGTGAAATTGAAATGATTGCCACGACAGGTGCAGTTGGGGCAGCTAAAGGAAGCGGGTTTGGTGTTGGAATTTATCATGATTTGAAGGAGGCGATTAAATCAAATGAGGTGATTGAGCGATACCTGCCCGATGCAGACAAGCATTTTTATAAAACAGCTTATGAAATTTGGAAGAGAGATTTAGAGGAGATATTGGTTAAATCGGATTTGGAAAGCAAGTAAAGTGGTAGTGCCTCGATTCATTAGTAGCTGACAGTTAGTTTGAAATTATCAGGAGGGAGAAAAACCGTTTTGCCCCTCAAATCCCCTCTTTTTTAAGTCCTGTCATAACTGTCAGCTATTTTAGAATTTTAGCAGCAGATTCTCTAAAGGGTAGGGGCTTCCGCTGGTAATTCTTTTTCATAATAATTCATTGCATCAAACAATAAATTATCCAATCGTTCTTGTTCAGATTGCAAATGTTCCGCTGTCCAATTCAAGTATTTTTGAAAGTCAGCCACAACCGCTTCCCGTACAATTGCAATACTTTTAATGTCAAAATAGAGCCGCCCTGTTCGGCGCACGAAGAAATCTTCTAAACTATTGACCATTTCAAAATTGACTCCAAACCATGCTTCTGCCCGTGCTAAAGCAATTTCTGGCGTATCTGAAAAGTCTTTCATTTTATTTAAAATGGTCTCTCCTTGTTTGCCATAAGTCGTCGTCAAATACCAGGCATGATAAGCATCTAAACCTTGATCTTTAACCGTTTTTTCCAAATTAGAAATATAGTTTTTCACTTCTTCCGCACTTCGTAATGAGTTGGTCGTTAGGAAGATATCCTCCGTTTGGCAATCTTTAAAATCGGTATCCAATCGTTTTTCAACCAAATCTACAATACGCTGCGCCATCTTTCGGTAGCCCGTCAATTTTCCACCAGCAATCGAAATCAAACCCGTTGGTGATTCAAAAATTTCATCTTTTCGCGATAATTCTGACGGTGATTTTCCATCCTCATGAATTAGCGGTCGCAGCCCCGCCCAGTTGGAAATAATATCCGTTTCCACCAATTCAATCGATGGAAACGCATGACTCACCGCGTCCAATAAATATTTGGCATCTGCTTTCGTCGCCACAACTCTATCCAGGTCGCCTTTATATTCTGTATCCGTCGTGCCAACGTAAGTAATCTTCCCCCTCGGAATCGCAAAAATCATTCGTCCGTCTGGCACATCGAAGTACACAGAATGTCGTAAAGGCAATTTATCGTGTGGAAAAACGAGGTGAACACCTTTGGTCAAATGCAGTCGTTTTCCTTTTAGTGAATCGTTTGCTTTTCGCAATTTATCTACCCATGGACCACCTGCGGACACGACTTGCTTTGCCTTTACGGAAAATTTTTCACCTGTCAAATTATCAATACATTCTACGCCTTTGACAATATCGTTTTCATAAACAAAACCCGTTGCAGCGCAGTAATTCAATGCCGTTGCCCCGTGCGAAACTGCCGTTTTCATAATCTCAATCGTCAATCGAGCATCGTCTGTACGGTATTCTGCATATAAGCAGCTACCCTTCAAAATAGACTCATCCAATAGCGGTTCTTTGGCTAAAGTCTCCTCTTTATCCAACATTCTGCGGCGGTCATCTCCACTCACACCAGCCATTACATCATAGACAAAAACGCCGAAAGAAGCCGCCAATTTTCCATAAGTTCCATCTTCGATAATGGGCAGTAACATCTTTTCGGGAAGTACCAAATGCGGCGCGAGTCGGTGGACAATTGCTCGTTCTGAACCTGATTCGCGCACGAGTCCGAATTCAAACTGTTTTAAATATCGCAGTCCACCATGAATCAATTTAGTTGATTTGCTGCTTGTTCCCGAAGCGAAATCTTCCTTTTCCACCAAAGCGATATTCATACCGCGAGAAGCCGCGTCGAGGGCAATTCCACAGCCTGTTGCACCACCGCCAATGACGACCAAGTCAAAGGTTTCTGTTTTAAGTTTTTTTAAATACTGCGCCCGTTCCAAGGCTGAAAAATGTTGATCGTCTTCCGTACTTTTCATCTGTTGTTTCAAATTTTTATTCTGCGTTACAAAAAAATGTAAGCCATCACTACTATTCCTAACAAGAGAAAGTTCTTTTTGATTAACCAAACAGTGATAAAAAATAATTAGAGTCTCAAAAATTAATTACTATGAGAAGGGTTTTCTCATAAAAAAAATAAATTGGACTGGGTTGGCGCGGAGCGACTT
>CAYUNA010000572.1:0-1202 GCA_964445895.1 uncultured Saprospiraceae bacterium
TAATGATTGAAAATTAATTTGTAAAAAAATCAGCACATTGTGTAATTGTCTTTTTCGAAAGCATCTAAGGAGTGTATGTTATATTTTTAAAAAAACAAAACTCTTTACCAATGAAAAAGAAAGTGCAAACGTTAACCATTCAAATTCCAGAACCTTGTGGCGAAAATTTCAACAAAATGACACCCGTTCCCGGTGGTCGTCACTGTGCATCTTGCGAGAAAACTGTTGTTGATTTTCGAAATTATTCTGATACTGAAATTGGTCGCTATTATAAACGACACCAGGGAAAAGTTTGTGGTGTTTTTCAGGAAGGTCAATTGAATCGAGCTATGGTTTTGCCAAAAGACCCTTCAAGGTTAGGAAAGTGGAAAGCCGTCGCAGCAATGTTATCTGGCTTGGCAATTGGAGGAACGGCGAATGCGCAACAAACAGCGAGAAACCCCATGCCTATGGTACAAACGACGGAGAATGCAGTGGTTGAAAAAACGGTTGAAACAAAGAGTGATAGCAAACTACTAAAAGGAAAAGTAACGGATAAAAATGGCGAAGGTTTGATTGGTGCGACGATTTTAATTAAAGGAACGCAGAAAGGAACAATCACTGATTTTGAGGGCAATTTTAGATTAGACATTACTTCAGAGTTTACAGCATTTGAATTAGTCATAAGCTATCTTGGATATGAAGATGTAGTGAAAAAAATGACATTTGAAAACATAGAGACGAAGGTCTTTGATTTTGAATTGAAAGAAACGGCACAGTTCTTAGGCGAAGTGGTTGTGACAGGTCAAAAAATCGACATGGAGTATTCAATCGCCGGCGGAATTTCGTTTGTTCATGCAGAAGAATATGTGGAAGAAGTGCAACCAGAAATTCCTGAAAAAGAAGAACTCATTTTAACAATTGCCCCTAATCCCTTTTTTGAGTATTTACAAGTTAACTTCAATACGCCAGCCGAAGATGCCTATATTTTTACACTTTATACGCAAATGGGGCAGCTGGTTTTTGCAGAAACACAAGAGCTAAGAATGGGACAACAATCCGTCGAAATCCGTCCAAATAAATTTGATTTACCCGCAGGAACGTATATTTTAAACGTAACGAATGAGCAGGGTTTTTCGGAAAGTACGCAGGTAGTGAAGGTGAAATAAAAACAGAATGGGCAAAAAAAAATCATGGTGATTTTCGGAATCACCATGATTTAA
>CAYUNA010000572.1:1302-3604 GCA_964445895.1 uncultured Saprospiraceae bacterium
TTTTTTACAAACTATTCCTCTACCAACGCCATCTCAATCCGTCGCTTCTCCAAGTCCGCATCCAAAATTTTTACCCGTATAGTGTCGCCCATTTTCAAGACGTCACCCGTGCGTTTGCCTGTAGCCTGCAAGCGACCTTCCGATACGTTATAAGATTCTGACATGGTATCAAAACCCACCATACCTTCACATTTGCTATCTATCAACTCAACAAAAATGCCCCGGTCGATGATACCCGATATGCGGCCATCGAATTCTTCACCGACGTGATTTTCAATGAATTCCACTTGTTTGTATTTGATACTTTCGCGTTCTGCTTCCATCGCTTTGCGTTCCATCGCAGAAATGTGCTTACACTTTTCTTCGAGTGGTTCTTTTGGCACGCGCAAGGTTTTTCCTGCCAAATTATCAAACAAAATTCGATGTGTCAATACATCTGAATATCTCCGAATCGGAGAGGTGAAATGAGAATAATATTGGAAGCCTAGCCCATAGTGACCGATGTTTTCTGTCGAATACGCGGCTTTTGCCATTGTCCGAATCGCAATTGGCGCAAGCAATGCCAAGCCTTTATCTTCTTCTGCCGCTTTTTTCAAGCGATTGTAAGATTCTGCAATTTCCTTGGGAGTATTAATGTGCATTTGATGCCCCAATTCTTTCGCGAATCGCGCCAAATCTTCTACTTTATCAGGATTTGGTTCGTCGTGAACTCGATAGACAAACGGTATTTCCTGCCCATTTGCTTTTTTATGAATGTACGTTGCCACCTCTCGGTTTGCCAGTAACATAAACTCCTCAATCAGCATGTGCGCTTCTTTCCGTTCTTTTACATAAACGTCAATCGGCACGGCATTTTCATCCAGCTTGAAACGCACTTCTTCGGTATCAAAATCAATTGACCCTTTACGGAAACGTTTTTTTCGTAATTTTAAATGCAGCTTATTTAAAACTTTCAACTCATCCGCAAAATCACCTTTACCTGTTTCAATTACCTCTTGCGCTTCTTCATAAGCAAATCGTCGGTCAGAATGGGTAATTGTACGTCCAAACCAACGGTCGATAATTTTATTGTTTTTATCAAAAGTAAAAACGGCAGAGAAGGTGCATTTATCCTCATTCGGACGCAAGGAACAAAGTCCATTCGACAAATTTTCGGGTAACATCGGTAGTACTCTGTCTACGAGATAAACAGAAGTACTCCGTTTGTACGCCTCCTTATCCAAAGCACTTCCTGGCAAAACATAATGCGCTACGTCGGCGATATGCACCCCAATTTCGAGGTTGCCATTTTCTAAATATTGCAATGATAACGCATCATCAAAATCCTTTGCATCCGATGGATCAATGGTAAAAGTAGTCACATCGCGCATATCTCGGCGGCGGTTGATTTCCTGTAATGAAATTTCAGTGGGAAGGTCATTTGCTTCGGCAACCACCATATCTGGAAAGTCCAAATAAAAGCCATTGTTGACCAAAATTGCCTTCATTTCCAAATCGCTGCTACCTGTTTCGCCCAGTACATACGTCACCACACCACGCGGCGACCGTTTGCCCCATTCGACGACTTTCACAACGACTTTCTCGCCTTCCTGCGCGCCATTCATATCATCTTCTTCTACGAAAATATCGACATTCATGCCTACTTTATCAGGCACAACGAAAGCATGTTTGCGCTTGCGGTACAGCGTTCCCATAAAGTGGTCAGCCGCTCGTTCGAGTACTTTTTTGACTTCGCCTTCGGGTTTGTTGCGCCCGCGAGGAGTCCAGGTAGAAACCAAAACGGTATCACCATTTAAAGCAGAATTTAAGTTTTTGCTCGACACATGAATATCTTGTTCTTGGCCTTCGACGACGATGTAGGCACTACCTGTTCGCGTCATATCGACTCGTCCTTCGACGATTTCTTTACGGTCATTTGCGCTTGTCGCCCAGCGGTGTAGTTGGAATTTACCTTCGCCCCAATCTTTCAATTGATTGTCTTCCGCCAGTTTTTGCATGGCATGTAAAACAGAATCTTTATTGTTATCGATTCTTAATTTTTTGGCAACCTGTTTTGGGTGCATTCGTTTTTTTGGGTGTCTTTTGAATAATCGCAAAACCTCTCGCTGCAATTCTTTCGCGGTAATTTTTTTACCGCCTTTTTTCTTAGATTTTTTTCTTGTCATGTTTAAAATTAGTGTCGTTATTTGTAAATAGTTGATTTGTTATTTGTTTGGTTCATGCTTTAAAAAGCAGTCTCTCATAAACGAATTTCATCAATAGATCTATTACAAATATTACATTTCTAAAGCCAATTTGTTAA
>CAYUNA010000573.1:0-3591 GCA_964445895.1 uncultured Saprospiraceae bacterium
CAACCCAACCTTCGCCGCAATCTCCCGTTCTACCTTTCGATTTTCCAACATCTTCTCCGCCGAGTAGTAATTTTTGACAAAATGTGTATCAAAATTTCCAGAAATAAAGGCGTCGTGTTCACAAACAAATTTCCCAAACGATAGGGTAGTCGCGATGCCCTCAATTTTATAATCCGCAATCGCTTGCTTCATCAACTGAATCGCTTCGTCTCGCGTCTCGCCGTAAGTAATCAATTTGGCAATCATCGGGTCGTAATAAATCGGAATTTCCATGCCCTGTTCATAACCATCATCCAAGCGTACACCTTCGCCCGTCGGTCGCTGATAAACGTCCAGTGTCCCGACATTTGGAGAGAAATTATCCAAGGGGTCTTCGGCATATACTCGTACTTCCAGTGCGTGCCCCGTTATGGTTAAATCAGATTGTTGAATGCTTAATTTTTCACCACGAGCTACCCGAATTTGCTGCGCCACTAAGTCCACGCCCGTAATCAATTCCGAAACAGGATGCTCTACTTGCAATCGCGTATTCATTTCCAAAAAGTAAAAATTGTGTTGGTCGTCCAACAAAAATTCAACCGTTCCTGCACCCACATAATCACATGCTTTTGCCACTTTTACGGCTGCTTCGCCCATTTCTGCCCGCAATTTTGGTGTCAAAACTGCCGAGGGGGCTTCTTCCACTACCTTCTGATGCCGCCGCTGCACGCTACATTCTCGTTCAAATAAATGCACGGTATTTCCATGATTATCAGCCAAAACCTGAATCTCGATATGACGCGGTGAAGTCACGTATTTTTCAATAAAAACCGCGCCGTCACCGAAGGCAGAAATTGCCTCACTAATCGCCCGTTCCATTTGTTCGGGTAGTTCTTCCAAATTGTTAACGACTCGCATCCCTTTTCCACCACCACCCGCGGAAGCTTTTATTAAAATCGGGAAACCAATTTCACTCGCAATTTTCTTAGCTAATTTTACGTCTGTAATCGCCTCTTCAATGCCTGGTACCATCGGAATATCATAGCTTTTAACCGCTTCTTTAGCCGCTAATTTGCTACCCATTACTTTAATCGCATGAGGTCGTGGACCAATAAACGTAATTCCCGCATCTTCTACTTTTTTGGCAAAAACTGCATTTTCACTCAAAAAACCATAACCCGGATGAATGCCATCAGCGCCTGTTTGTTTGGCGGCATCCAAGACTTTATCCATCACCAAATAAGATTCGGAAGATGGCGCAGGACCGAGCAAAACGGCTTCATCTGCAAAGCGGACATGCGGGGCATGACGGTCTGCTTCAGAATAAACAGCGACGGTTTTGATACCCATTTTTCGGGCAGTGCGCATGACTCGGAGGGCGATTTCGCCACGATTGGCTATTAGTATTTTTTTCATATTGTGAGCAATTTTTTAAGTTGCGATTTAGTTTTGTAAATTAATTTTTTGTCCTTTAGAAAAGACCATCCTTATTTTGAATCCGAAAATTTTCCCCACGCCTTCTCCGCCAACACCTCCGTCATATTCTCAATATAATAACTCCCCGCCCCAGCATCAACGACTCTATCCAAATAACTTTCCAACTGCAACAAATGCTGAATATTCAATGCTATACGCTGCCCAAATGCCGTCCCTTTTCCATCTGCAAACGCGTCTGACGCATGAATATACAACCGATTGGCACCACCAATGACAGCTGACATCGCTTGTGTGGTTGCTTTGATTTTATTGTAGTTTTTGTCTTCGGTTTGAGTCGCTGTGGTCAGGTGAATTTCAATGGGGGAATCTGAGTTCATCGTTTCGTCCCATGTATATAAAATTTGCTGCCACAACAATTTCAAGGCTCTAATCTTCGCAATATTTAAAAAATAGCTATCGCTTAAAACCATTGAAAACTGGATACTTGAATGTGCTGTTTTTAAATCAATACCCGCATTATTTAATTGAATTAAAACTTGATTCGCCGCTGTAATCGTTTGTGCTAATTCTTCAACAACTTTTTCTTTTCCTTGATAAAAAGGTAGGGCATTGATGGTCAAAAATCGACCTTTCGGTAATGTTTTTAGCGTATTTTTGAACTGCTTAAAATCAACAATATCATTCCCTGCAAAACAAAAAGAACAAGCAATGTTTTCTGCATTTTGTCCCTTTTCTTCAATTATTTTTATAAAACTCGCTGTAATGCGCTCCCACGACGGCTGATTTATTTTAAAATGAGTAGTAATCCACTCGTGTTGAATGTCTTTCAATAAAATTGTTAATGCTGTCCGATTCGGCGTTTTTGCCAATTCAAAACAAAGGGCATTTGCTCCGTTTTCTAAAGCAGCTAACGCTTCCTTATTCGCTATTTTAAAATCAGCAACTTTGATGAAAACACCCATCTCCCAAACGTTCGACTCCCGATGTCTAACAATAGGGTTTGGCAACTTTTCCATGTCTTCTGCATGAGCAAAAGGGGAAAAATTCAACTCTGCTGTCAATGCCCAATCTAGTTCGTCAATCGATTTGCCTTTCAAGTCTTTTTCGACTTTAGCCAGCCATTCTTTCTTAGTTTTTGATGAGAATTCTGAAAATAATTTTTCCATATAATTGATTGATAACCATTAAATTACAAGCAACATTTCAACCATTTTGTTAGACTATGATTTTTGATTTTTTCTAATAGAAACAACGAATTTCAGTCATAAAATCTATTACTCCATTTCTATCAAAATCTGTCCCTTATCGACCGCAGCACCTTTCTTTATTTCAATAGATTTAACAATACCTTCGCCCTCGGATTTTAGCACATTTTCCATCTTCATTGCCTCCAAAATCAATAGTTGAGTGCCTTTTTCAATCGCTTGACCCGGTTCAACTAAAATATCTAAAATTAGTCCTGGCATCGGTGCTTTTATATTGGTTAATTTTTGTGCACCGCCAGCTGATAAGCCCATTTCTTTGACCAATTGATCGTACTCATCCTCAATGCTAATTTCATAAGGATTGCCGTTGATTTCGAGTGTCAATTTTTTATTGTCAAAGTCAGTGTCTATAACGGAAATGTGATAAGATTGGTTGTCTTGCAGCAAGTGCAAAGTTTGGTTGCCGTTTTCAATCATATTTAAATCCTGAACATCCGCGCGATTTAGTTCAAAAACTTGGTCGTCAACATTTATTTTATAACTCATTTTACTTGGTGGTTTAGTTTTGGTGCAAATTTACATTAATCGCTGATGTTTTGTAGGTAAGAAAACAGAAAAGTTATAAAAAGTGGAGGAAGTATGATTTTTAGAGATTGGAAGTGCCACTTTCATGATATATCAAACCAGTTAGCGTCACTACAATGTGAAGTAAGTTTCCTTATGTTTTTTTTAAAGGAATTTTAACGGGGTACAAATGAGTTTGTAAAACTCGTTTCTGCCTCTTAATACCTATCCCCGCTTTGCCACAGACAAAGTGCATTGTTTTTTGAGAAGCTTACTTTACATTGTAGTCACTTTCAATATTGGTAATTTTTTTCCAATAAAAAATAGGATATTTGCAATCTCAATCACTGCATAAGGGTTTTCTCATAAAAAATAAATTGGACTGGATTGGCGCGGAGCGACTTAG
>CAYUNA010000574.1:0-3585 GCA_964445895.1 uncultured Saprospiraceae bacterium
CCAGTGATTTTTATTTTACTATAAATGCTTCTAAAATATCTGCATTATTGGCAACCAACACCATTTTTCCACCATTTGCTAACGTCAATTCTGCCAAATGTCGTACTTCTTTTGTTGCCCAAAAACCGCTTTCCATACCAACAATTGGCGTAAAGTCTCCCTGACCATTTCCCAATAGCAGTAAGCCATTTCCAGCATCATATCGCCCCGTTTCGACTTCAGGAGAATAGCTATTTCCTGCCAATAAAATATCAATTGAGTTGTCTCCATTGAAGTCTTTTAAAATCAATTCATTCGTTGGAGAAATCTGCGCCAGTGCCGGTAAATCTTTTCGTTTAAAGTTGCCATTACCTGTATTTTCAAAATAGGAAGTTGCGAGGGTTTCAGCAGTTAGCCGCGTTGCAGATTCGAGCTCCGAAGAACTAAAAACCTGGTCAATCGTAGCGGTAGAATAGGTCTTGTGTCGCACAAATTTTTTCTTTAATGCAGGCAACTGTTTTATCAAATTATTTCGAGAAGGAACAGGGTAGGGTTTCCCTGCAAAGTACTCAACCATTACAGGGTCAATCGCACCATTATTGTCAAAATCTTTGGCGTACAATTGAAGTGGTTCGGCGGTTGTGGCATGAAATCGGTTGTTTAACCCTTCATTTCCAACCACCAAATCTAAGTCGCCATCACCATCAAAATCAGCTGCCTGCACGCAGTTCCACCAGCCGGTTGAGTTGGCAATTTCCTGCTTCGTCAACTGTCCATTGGCTACCTTAAAAACCGTCAGCGGCATCCACTCTCCAACGACCAATAATTCGTCACCAGCTGCCCCGTCAACGTTTGCCCAGATTACATCCGTAACCATTCCAACAGCTTGTAATTCAGGAGCTTTCTGTGCAGTCACGTCCGAAAACTTCCCGCCATTATTTTGTAGCAAAAAACTACGTGGACTCGTTGGATAACGTCCCGGAACAGTACGTCCACCGACCACCAAATCCAGATCGCCATCACCATCAAAATCATGTGCTGCCACACAAGACCCACTTGCTACCAAACGAGGCAATAAATTCTCACTTTTTTGATAATTGCCTTTGCCATCATTCAAATATAATCTATCTTGAAAATTCTCTGAATTGGGACTTTCAGCGTTACCACCGCTAACCACATACAAGTCGAGGTCTTTGTCTCCATCTGCATCAAAAAACGTTGCGCCTAAGTCCTCAAAACGTGCATCAGCCGCCCAGATTTCTAAAGATTTTTGTTGAAATGCACCATTCTTTTTTTGCACAAAAAGCGCCGCATTATTTCCAGTGCCACTACCTACATAAAAATCCTCTAAACCATCTCCATTGACATCCCCAACCGCAATTGAGGGTCCAAGATTGGACAATTTATGTGGAATTAAACCTTCGCGGTCAAAGTCAGAGAAATTGTTTTCCTGATGTTTGAAATTAACGCCTGCGAGGTTCGATTTTTTAAAATATTTATCGGCAGCTTTGAGTTTAGGAAGGCTGCCATTTTTAGCATTTTTATACTCAATTTCTAAACGCTGATTACCTTTGATGTTTTCTAAAATTTGAATTTTACCATCACCCCAGTTGATTTCAATTTTATCAATATTAGCCTGATTACTTAGACCAAAATGCAATAAATGTTCTACTGAAGAAAAGAACCCACGGGTCGGTGTAAGTTCTTGATATTGAATAGATTGTCCTTGGTGAACGGTCACAGAAGCACCTGTTCCATTTGGATTTTTAGCACTTCCTTTTAACTTAATTTGCAAATAGGCATTACCATTCTTTTCATTGGCTTTATTCCGATAAATAAAGGCTGGGAGGTGAATATTATTGACCACTAAATCCAAATCGCCATCATTGTCTAAGTCCGCATAAGCTGCCCCATTTGAATAAGATTTTTGAGAAACACCCCAATCGTTACTCACTTTTTCAAAACCAATTCCACCAGTATTTTTGTACATATAATTGGACAATTTGGTCGATGGAATCAGGTTCAGATAATCATTAAAATCAGGAAATTTTGCCGCTGTAATTCCTCCATTTTGATTAATCGAATCAACCGTGTAACTCAAATAATCCAGGTCTGTCACATCCCGCCGATATCCATTGGTAATGTACAAATCTTTATAAGTATCGTTGTCAAAATCAGCAAAAAGACAAGCCCAACTCCAATCTGTATCAGACATGCCTGCCAGTGTCCCAACTTCACTAAAACTACCATTTCCATTGTTTAGTTGAAGGGTGTTTCGCATAATTTGATGACCATAATGATACTTAACGAGTGCGTCGTATCGTTTGGTCATCATGGTGGTCATCAAGGTTTTTTGTCGTAATTTATCTTCTGAAATCATATCCAAAGCCGCCAAATCAACTCGACCATCATTGTTGAAATCAGCAATATCTACCCCCATTGTATGGTTGCTAGTGTGCCGAAAATAATCTGCCGCTTTGTCCGTAAACGTTCCATTCTTATTATTGATATAAAGTAAATCTGGTTCGATATAATCGTTACCTACAAAAATATCAGGATAGCCATCATCGTTAAAATCTGACACGGTGCAACTCAGCCCAAATGCTCGATTGGCAATGCCGTTGTTGGTTTGCAATGTGAAAGTACCGTTCCCGTTATTTTTAAACAATTTATCTGATTCATAAACGTCGCGAGGGGTTGTAAGTCGAGTGAATGTACCATCGGCATTTTGTTGCGCCGAAACCTTATTGACAGTTCTAAATTCTATAGGATGATTCATCACAAATAAATCTAAATCACCGTCCAAATCATAATCGAAAAAATTACCATGATTGGAAGCAGAGGCATCAGCGATACCATATTGCTGTGCTTCTTCCGTGAATTTTTGACCATTGTTATTGATAAAAAGTAAATTTTGCCGATTGATTAAACCTTGTTGCGAAACATCTATTCCAGACCGACAAACATATAAATCCTGCCAGCCATCAGCATTCACATCGACGACCGTTACGCCTGTTTTGAACCCAATTTTCGCCCCCACGCCATAGGCATCTGTCACATCTTCAAATTTAAAATTTCCCCTATTCAAATACAGCTTGTTGCTTTCTTGCGAACTCGTAAAATAAATATCTTGCAAGCCATCGTTATTTACATCTAAAATCGCCACACCTCCACCATTGTAAATATACGAATTGGTGATGATATTCATCTGGTGATTTTCATTGATGTTATTGGTGAAATCAACACCCGATGCAGTAGGTTCAATGAATTCAAAAAGCGCATTAGCCGGAACTTTTACTGTTGTTGAAGATTGTGTTTCTGTCTTCATATCTGACCTGTTTTCATCTTGACTGCAGCCCAGAATAAAAAACAGTAAAGTTGTACTACAAAGGAGTAAAATGATTTGAAAAAAATTATTGCTCATAATTTAGATTGTATTTATATTCGATTTTGGACAGATTGGTCTTTAGTCTTTTTTTTGCATAAAATTAAAAAATGGATAGTTTGTTACATAGTACTATTACCGCGTAACAAAAGTTTCTTTGCATTTAAAGCAAAAGGAGTTTGAGGATAAAAAATGATTTTGCAAAAATCATTTTTTATCCT
>CAYUNA010000575.1:0-3561 GCA_964445895.1 uncultured Saprospiraceae bacterium
AATCATTTTTCATCCTCAAACTTCTCTTGTTTTAAATGCAAAGAAACTTTTGTTACACGGTAACAACCAAAATCCTCAAGTTCTTCCACCTTTACTTTATCAACGGTAATGCCTTCTCCACTTCCATCACAGGCAATTTACACACCTTATTTTGGCAAACATAAATCATCGTCTCCCCTTCTTGCAATTTGCCTTTTAGCAACTCCAGATTACCCTCCGTTTGACCACCTAAAAGTAAGGCATTGGGCAGGTAATTTTTCATCAATTCATTCCGTTTTGCCGCAAAATCATCGCCAACAATCGCCACTTCATACGGTCGATTGACAAAATCTAAATATAGTTGACACCAGTTAGAATAAAAATTTGGCTGCCGATTGCCAACAACAGTGTTGGATAAGTTATTTAACATTTGCTCGGCTTTTCCGGTATATTCGTCATTGTATAAATAAGTGCCCAAGTAAAATAATGAACGTGCCATCGCTGAATTTGACCCAGGAATCACATTATCTGCTACCTCTTTTTTACGCGCCACCAAGGGCGGGTCAAGGTCGGACGTATAGAAAAACATACCCGATGCTTCATCTTGAAAATGTGCCAATGCGTATTTTGCTAATTCATCCGCTTTGTTCAGCCATTTTTCATCAAAAGTAATTTCATACAAGCCAATAAATGCTTCAATCGTCAGGGCATAATCATCCAAAAAGGCATTGATAACCGACTTTCCATCTTTGTAATTTCGATTCAAACGACCGTCAGATTGCATCATTTTGGACAAGACGAACTCGCCATTTTTTAACGCCGCAGCCTGATATTCTTTACGCCCAAATGCCTTGAATGCATCCACATATCCCTTGGTCATTAAGGCATTCCAGGAAGTCAAAACTTTGTCATCCAAACCTGGCATTACTCGCTTTTTTCGAGCATCAAAAAGCGTCTGCTTAGCCTCATTTATTCGTTTGTTTAATTCTTCTACAGTTACGTTATTTTTCTTAGCAATTTGCTCATCTGATTTCCGTCGATACAAGATATTTTTATCTTCTTCCCAGTTGCCTTTCTTCGTAATTTCATAATAATCCTCCACGATTTTAGCAGTTGTTTCATCCGTAATTAACGAGTCTATCTCCTGCTTTTCCCAAACATAAAACTTACCTTCTTCTCCCTCTGAATCCGCATCGTAAGAGGAGTAAAAACCACCTTCCTTTGAGGTCATTTCTCGTGCGGTAAACTCTAATGTTTCTTCCACTCGCTGTTGGTACAATGGATTTTTTGTCAACTGATATGCCTGTGAATAAATGCTCACCAATTGCCCATTATCGTACAGCATTTTTTCGAAGTGAGGCACCTTCCATTCTGCATCCGTCGAATACCGGGCAAAACCGCCACCAAGGTGGTCATAAATGCCGCCCATTGCCATTTCTGTCAAGGTTTTATCGACGGCTTCCAAGGCTTGTGTATTGCCCGAAAAGTGGTGATACCGTAGCAAAAACTGCCAATTATTGGGCATCGGAAACTTAGGCGCACCGTTTCTTCCTCCTTTGATAAAATCAACATTCGAGACAAAATTAACCGCGATTTTTTTCAAACTATCTACCTGAAAATTCGATGGATTTGGGTTCACATCAATGCTTTCCAGGCTCTGCACACCTTCCGTTAATTGGAGTGCATATTCCTCTAATTTTTCGGGCTCGTCTTTCCATATTTTAATAAAATAATCTAAGACTTTCACCCATTCTTTTTTCGGAAAATACGTTCCTGCCCAAACCGGTCGCCCATCTGGCAATGCAATGGCATTCAGCGGCCAACCACAGCCCTTTTGCGACGCCAACTGACACGCCGTCATATAGACATCATCGACATCAGGACGTTCCTCTCTATCGACTTTTATGGGTACAAAATTTTCGTTCATCACCCGCGCCACCGTCGTATCTTCAAACGACTCATGTTCCATCACATGACACCAGTGACACGCCGCATAACCAATCGAAATAAGTAATAATTTATTCTCTTTTTTGGCTTCTGCCAAGGCGTCTTCTTTCCATGGATTCCAATCCACAGGATTATGAGCATGCTGTAGCAAATACGGGCTACTTTCGTTGATTAAATTATTGGTATAGGTATGGTCTCCGCCACCTTGCGTTTTGGAAGCATTACACCCAAGGGCAGATAGAAAGACGATTAGAAAAAGTAATTTTAAGAAATTCATATAAAAAATGCAACAGATACCCCCCAGCCCCGAAGGGGAGTCAATCCAAGTTGAAGATAAATTTCAACAATACTCGAAAGATACCTTATTATTAAAAACTGCACGACTCCCCTTTAGGGGCTGGGGGTCAACAGCTGCTAATGAACCACAAATTTACACCGATTTAATAAATTCCTGATGTTTTAAGTTATTCTTTAAAAATTCTCGATAGTTTCCTGATTCAATCAACGTTAAATTCACCGTTGGTTGCGTATATAGGTAGCTCCAACACAGTATCTCTTGCCCCTCCATTTTTATCGGAACTTTTTGACGCACATATTCCTTGTACGTTCTGAACGCTTCGCCGATTCCTTCATATTCATCCAAAATTGGCAAAGTGTAATCTGGTTTTTGCAATTCAAAAACATGGCCATAAATCCGACTATCTGCATCTTTTTGAAAAACCGCTCCAGGATACTCTCCCAAATCAAATAATTGTCCTGCAAGATAGCCTTCGCCGACAAATTGAGCGTTTTTCTTTAAAAAATTTGCGATGTCTGACTGCACATCCAGCAATAGTGTTCCATAGACAAATAAAGTGTTTTTCATGGTTTAACATTATATTTTCAAAATATTAAAAGGAATCCGACCGACGGTTTTAGTTTTATAAAAATTAATTTCAAAAAAGGGAACTAATCAAAAACAATTAGGTGTTAATAGAATTGTTATTCGAGATTAAATAATTGCAAAAATAGAATTAGCAAAACAAACGTTAAAACTAAAACTATTAATTTTAGCAAAATTTTAAAAACTATTTAAATCTCAAATTTATCAATCCTTCTCCTAAAATCAATCATTAACCAATTAACAAACTATCATGAAAAAATGGCGAACTTTCAAAGGAGACACTATTGAACTGCCCATCAAAGAAGCAGTTGAAAAAACCATCATCCGCGAAACAAATGCAGGTCATAAATTAAAAGTATGCATCGGTACCGATTCGCAAATGTATCACAATGAGGTCGAATTTGCGACCGTTATCGTGTTTGTACGTGAAAAAAAAGGGGCTTTCATGTTTATTCAAAACCATCGCGAAAAGCAAAGAATGGGCATCAAAGAACGAATGATTTCGGAAGTGGCTCGCTCCGTTCAAATTGCTTATGAATTGTGCGACTTATTAGATAAATACAATGTCGAATTGGAGGTTCATGCGGATATCAATACCGACCCGAGTTTCCAATCCAACACCGCTTTAAAAGAGGCAATGGGCTATATCTTGGGAATGGGTTTTGTGTTTAAAGCAAAACCGAACGCCTTCGCCAGTTCCTCTTGTGCGGATAAGATGTGTTGATAACTGATGTCACGCACTCTGTATATCT
>CAYUNA010000576.1:0-3559 GCA_964445895.1 uncultured Saprospiraceae bacterium
ACTTAACTCTTGTCGGGTCAAGTGACTGCGAATAAATTGAGGCGGTCAAATGTTAAATAATTGTTGAAATTCTTATCAAACGCTTAGAAAAAATAAAAAAAACTATAATTTTCAACTTCCAGAGAACGGCATTTATTTTGTTTCCGTTCTCAAGCCTCGTTTAAAACTACTGACTGTAAAATAATTGTATGATTTTATCATCCAAAAAATTAAAATTTAAGATTCTTTTCTGGTTTGTCCTTGGGCAATTGTGCTACCTATCTCCACTTTTAGCTGTTCCTAAAAACAATACTTGTGGTTCTGCGACTTATATCAAAAATGTAAGAAACTGGTGTTCTTCTCCTGCCCAATTTACGAATGTAGGGGCAACAGATTCGGGTGTTCCGAGACCAGAACGCTGTTTTACGTCGATGATGGAGCGCAACAATGATGTTTGGTTCAAATTCACAGCGGTTGGAAATATCGCGAATATTTCAGTTATCGGACAATTGGCACGTAGCCCGAAAGGTACTTTACAAAAACCTCAATTCGTCCTGTATCAAGGTGATTGTGCCAATTTGAAAAAACTCACTTGCCATTCTGACAACAGAGGAAACGGCATCACTGAGGCATTTGGTTACGACATGATTATTGGGGCAACTTACTATATTCGTGTGGATGGATGGGGAATAGATATGGGGACATTTCAATTATGTGTCAACAACTACAACGAAGTGCCATCGCCTTCCTCTGACTGTTCGACTGCTGTGGTTTTGTGTGACAAATCTGCCTTTACAGTACCCAGTGTCATTGGTTCAGGAAAATATCGCGAGAGTTTGGAAGGGACTTGCTTGATTGCAGAAGAAAGTTCGACCTGGTATAAATTTACTTGTGACAAACCTGGCACATTAACCTTTACCTTAAAACCCATCAATCCTTCTGACGACATTGATTTTGCAGTTTATAAATTACCCAACGGAATGGACGATTGTAGCCGAAAATTCCCTGTTCGTTGTATGGCATCGGGTGACCACATGCCTTATTCAAAATGTGCGGGAGCGACGGGTTTGAAAACCAGTGCATCAGACATTTCGGAAGAGCCTGGTTGCTATCCGTATGATGATAATTTTGTCGCTGCACTCGGGATGGAAGCGGGTATGAGTTATGCCATTTTGATTCAAAATGACAACAATACAGGAAATGGTTTTTCGATTGAATTTGGTGGAACAGGCACGTTTGTCGGTCCAAAGGCATGGTTTAAAGTTTCAAAACTAAAAATTCCAAAAGATTCGGTAATGTGGGCGCGTGATGTCTCAACTTTTCCAGGCGGTATTGCAAAATGGGAGTGGAATTTTGGTGAAAATGCAAGTAAATCTGGTTCAAAAAGACGTGGGCCACACAGTTTTTCCTTTTCAAAACCAGGAAAAAAATCTATTCGTTTAACCGTTGAAACTAAAAACGGTTGTCGTGTCACAGCAGTCAGAAAAATTACAGTGATTGACTCGCCGCCACCACCACCACCGCCACCCGTTGAACCGGAAGTAATGCCAGAAACGCCGCCTATTGCAACCAATCCGTCTGACCAAAATTTGACGACTTCTACGGATGCATCTCCGCCGATTATCCAGAAAGATACGTTGATAAAACCAACTCCTTCTTCCCCCGTTTTGGAACAAGTACCTGCGGAAGAAGAGACCTTTACAACGACGACGACGACCAAAACTGAAACTGAAACAACGACGGAAACAGTAACTACCCGAAAAGTCAAAAAATACTGGCGGATCAAACGGGTCGGTATTTTATATCATCCTTCTGATTCTTTTAATATTGCAACCGAACACCTCGAAGTAATGAACGAAATGGTGGAATTGCTAAAAGAAACGCCCACTACAATAGCCTATATTGAAGGGCATACGAACAACATTCCACATAATAATTACTGTAAGGAGTTGTCTGAAAAACGGTCAGTTGCTGCCATGAATTATTTGATTAGCAAAGGCATTTCTGCCGACCGATTGACGAATAAAATTATTGGAAAAAGTAAACCAAAGGACTCGAATAAGTCGAAATATGGTCGCAAACGGAATCAACGAGTAGAGATTAAGATTTTGTATCCGACGGATAAGATTACGGATTGATTTTTTTAAAAATATCTTTTCCAAGCGTTCGATTTAGTGCTCCATTTTTCAAAATATCCACAAAGTTTACTTGACAAAAATAGGTTTCTCCCTCTTTATTTTTATCAAAAGCAGTGGCCGGCAAATCTTCCAGGTCATGCACTTTTGGATAAATTAAAACGCTTTTTTCAGTATTAAAATATTGGTGATAAACATACATTTGGCGCAAGTCTTCCATAGACGGAGAAACCCGTTTTAGCACCTTCCACTTGGTATCAATCACTACATTTTTATCCGCAAATTTTAATAAAATATCTGGTCGTAAATACCGCCGTTGCCAAAACGGTTTTTGCTGCTGCCGACTGACTTGAAAACCTTCGTTTTGTACCTTCTTTAGTTGCCGATAAATGAACTCTTCCCATAATAAATTCATGTCAAATAGTATCGCCAAAACGTGATTTTTGCCACTGGAAATATCGGGTGAGAAATTCAAAACCAATAACCTCGCAATGTCTAAAGCCGTCGCATAACGCTGAGTTTGGCGATGTAATTTGAGTTGGTCAAAATCTTTTTTAGAAACAGCAATGTCTTTCACTTTAGGAAACGTAGCTCTAATTTGACGTAGTTTTTCAACCAAAATAGGCTTTTGAACGATTTTTTCTAAAACAAGTAAACCTTTGAAAATCAATTGATTGAATAAATGATTGTAGTCGTATTTTTCAAAATTGACATAAAAACGGTCTTTCTGAATTTGATTTTTGCGAATATGTTTGGGAACGACCAATCGCCCTTTTAAGACAGGTAAGTTGGCTTCCTGCCGCTGATAACTTTTTACCAAACCTTCCTGTAACAATCGTTCAACTTCCGTCAAAAATATTTCAATATACAAATCCAAAATTGCATTCGGTCGCAACCGCAAAGCTGCGTGCGTGAGGCTTTCCATTTTTATCAATTTGCATTCCCGTAAAAGGTCGAGTAAGACGGATTGCCAAAGCGTTGAATCAGGCAATTTTTTAGCATCTGCTTTTGGCAATATTTCAATGGTTAAATTGCCAGTTTGCAATGCACCAACGTAGTGCGAAAATTTGATGCCATTGTGCGTTGGTGTGAAAAATTTGGTAGCTTTTTTTTGATAAAAATGAAGGAGATTTTGAAAATGGGCGTCAGTGAAGATTACACCGTTTTGGGTATCGCCGACGGATAGGAGTTGGTGTTCAAAAATGCGGAAGTGTTGGTTGTGCATTATCGGAGATGACTGGGTTACTATGAATTTGAGAAACCTTGAGCCGCGTGTAATTTATTTTCTTCCTTGAATATTTTCGAGGGGTAGATTAGGGTCGAGATTGATTGAGCTTTCCGACGGAAAGCTCAATCAATCTCAACCCTAAAACCCCAAAAGCGAGGCGGCTTTAGCCGCCGAGCAAAACGTAAAGAAAGTTTTGACACACGGTACTTACGACCGT
>CAYUNA010000577.1:0-3556 GCA_964445895.1 uncultured Saprospiraceae bacterium
ACGGTACTCAACAATAAAATCAGATATGAATAATTTCACAGAAGATCAGATAATGTTCCGCGAAGCTTACCGAAAATTCTTAGCCGAAGAAATAGCTCTTAATATGGAAAAATACCGAGAACAAAGGCTGGTTGACCGCTCTGCATTCGAAAAAGCAGGTGAAATGGGTTTCCTAATGATTTGGCCCGATGAAAAATACGGTGGTTTGGGTGATACTGATTTTCGATACGAGCAAATTATTATTGAAGAAACTGTTAGAGCAGGTTGTTTTGAATGGTACAATACGCTACACAGTCGATTGGTTGGCCCATATTTTAGTAAGTTTGGAAATGAAGAACAAAAAGCTCGTTTTTTACCGCCTGCAGTTAGAGGTGAAAAAATCCTTGCCGTTGCCATGACTGAACCCGATGCTGGTAGTGATTTGGCAGGCATGCGTTCTACTTTGCGAGATGCAGGCGACCACTATATATTGAATGGTGCAAAGACCTATATTTCCAATGGTATCAACGCAGATTTGATTGTGACAGCAGCTAAAGTGGCAGAAAGTTCTAATCCTCATGCCATGACTTTGTGTGTTGTTGAGCGCGGAATGGAGGGTTTTAAAAGAGGCAAAAATCTTGAGAAAATGGGGCAAAAAGGGCAAGATACCGCCGAACTGTTTTTTGATAATGTTGTCATTCCAAAAGAAAATATTTTAGGTGAATCAGGTAAAGGTTTTTCCTACTTGATGTCAGGTCTTGCGGAAGAACGATTAATTATGGCAGTTGGTTCAGCAGCGGCAGCAAGACATGCATTTGATATTACGCGTGACTTTGTGATGGAACGAAAAGCCTTTGGTCGGTCGATTGCACATTTTCAAAATACACAGTTTAAAATGGCAGAAATGGATGCCGAAATTGATATGCTACAAGCATATATCGACCAATGTGTACGAGTGCATAATGAAGGAAAATTATCGGCGAATGCGGGTGCAAAAGTAAAGTTATTGGCAACAGAATTAGAGTGGAAAATGGTTGATTTGGGTGTACAACTACACGGGGGAGCAGGTTATATGAAAGAGTATGAAATCTGTCGAATGTTTACAGATGCACGCGTGAATCGGATTTATGCCGGAACTTCAGAGATTATGAAATTAATTATTGGACGGGATATTTTTAGTGAGCAATATGAGAGTTATTTGACATAATTAGCATGGGGCGAGCTGTAATTTCGGTTTAAAATTTTCAACGGGGGGCTTAGATGACAAGCCAGATTTTGTCCCCTAAGTCTCCACCCGCCGCGCCTGGCAACGCAGTATTTTGTCAAATTTTATTTTAAAGATAGAATCGCTGCATGGTGAAGATTTGTTTTTTTATTTACTTCGCGTTCCTTAACAACATTAGTAGTATGAATAACGAAAAATTAATCGTTGAAGAACGTTCTCGAGACATCGGTAACTTCATGGTTGGCCGATTGTTGCCTTTCAGAAAGAAACGACAAGTTGGGCCCTTTACCTTTATCGACCACATGGGCCCAACCTTGTTGCAAGCACCTAATTTTATGGACGTTAATCAACATCCGCACATTGGCTTATCGACTCTGACTTATTTATTGGAAGGAGAAATTCATCATCAAGACAGTACGGGTGCAGATAAAATTATCACGCCTGGCGACGTTGGTTTTATGACGGCAGGAAAAGGCGTAACCCATACAGAACGAACGCCACAACGACACAGAACTGACCAGCCGTACAAAATTCACGGGTATCAAATTTGGGTAGCGATGCCAAAGGCAAAAGAAGAAATTTCGCCTCGATTTGATTTTATTGAGAAAGAAGAGTTGCCCGCTTGGAAAGAAAATGGCTTGGAAATGACCTTGGTAGCAGGGGAGGGGTATGGTCGAAAATCTTCGTTGCCTGTGCATTCGCCGTTATTTATGTTGGATGTGAAAGCGACAAAAGACACTTGCTTAGAAATCAATGGGCAACTCGAAGGTGAGATTGCAATGGTGGTCACACATGGTAAAATTACGGAAGATGGAGTCGATATTGAGGCAGGGCAGATGCTGATTTCAAAAACAGAAAATGCCTGCTATATCAACTTAGAAAAAGGGACACGATTGCTGTTGTTTGGTGGTAAAGCATTTCCAGAAGAACGGTATCTATATTGGAATTTTGTATCGTCATCAAAAGAACGCATAGAACAAGCTAAAATGGATTGGGAAAATAAGCAATTCCCAAAAGTAAAAGGGGATAATACTTACATTCCATTGCCTAAAAAACGGTTTTAAAAAGAATTGAAATGAACCTACTTAAAGGTATAAAAGTAATTGATTTTACACGCCTTCTTCCCGGACCAGTCGCGACCCACATTTTAGCTCAAATGGGCGCGGAAGTAATCAAAATTGAAAGCCCCAGTCGCATGGATTATGCACGTATGCAACCTGGTCAAGTAGATGGTGCAAGCATACTTTTTCATCAACTCAACCACAATAAGACGGTTAAAATACTGGATTATGCTGCATCTGATGGCAAAGCTAAATTATTGGATTTAATCAAAAATGCAGATGCCCTAATCGAACAATTTCGACCGGGTGCTATGAAGGCGTGGGGATTGGGATACGAAGAGATAAAAAAAATCAATCCGAATATTGTATATGTTTCCTTGACAGGGTATGGTCAAACGGGCAAATCAGCAGCAGAGGCAGGACATGACTTCAATTATTTGGCCTATTCGGGAGTGATGAGCTTACTCAAAGATGAACGCGAAAAGCCAACAGTTCCCGATACTCAATTTGCAGATATTGGTGGGGCTTATATGGCGGTAATGGCGATGCAGGCAGCTTTGCTTCGCAAGGGTATAACAGGGGAGGGGAGTTATATAGATGTGGCTTTGAGTGATGCAATGATGCCGTTTTTAGCAGTGCCGTTTGGCTTGTATACAAGTGGTTTGGAGTATCGACAATTCAATGTAATTAATGGAAAATTGGCGGTCAATTATGCGGCTTATGAATGTGCAGATGGACGATGGATTTCGGTTGGCGCATTAGAAATGAAATTCTGGAAAAACCTCTGTGAAGCTATTGAAAAACCAACATGGATTCGTACCAATCAAATGGAATTGATGAATGCGGTTTTTCCGAAAAAAGAAGTCGAAGCCTTTTTTAAAACAAAAACGCGCGATGAATGGGCAGCTTTTTTTAAAGAAAAGGATGTTTGCGTTGCGCCGATTTTAGAAATTGAAGAATTGGAAACATCTGAATTTCATAAGGATAGAGGAGCGTTTGAGGAGTTTGAGACGCCAAATGGAACAGTCTTAAAAACGTTTAGATTACCGTTTAAAATGAAGTGAAAATTTAGTTGTACGATTAAGAGAATAACATTAAAAGACTATAAAGTGATCATCAAACTCTCCGTTCAATGAGGCGAAATGGACTCCGCCAATCACGTCAATAAATTAATTTATTTGCGCTGGTCAAAATCAGCATGTATCAATTATTTTGCTAAAATCGGTATGGATATTTGGAATTGTTCAATGAAGTGTGTCAAAAATTAAAAAATAGTGTAAAAACTACCCGA
>CAYUNA010000578.1:0-3555 GCA_964445895.1 uncultured Saprospiraceae bacterium
GTCAGGGGTCAGAGAGGCGAGCAAATAATCAAATTTTATAACAAATACTACGAGCAAATGATACGAAATTTTAAAAACCTACAAATCTGGCAACGGTCAAGAGTATTGGTTAAGGATATTTATTTGATAACAAATGAATTTCCAAATACTGAAAAATTTGGACTGACTTCTCAACTAAATAGGGCTGTTGTTTCAATACCTTCTAATATTGCCGAAGGGTGTGGGAGAGGAACTGAAAAAAATCTTAGACATTTTTTAGATATTTCAATAGGGTCGGCTTGTGAAGTTGAGACTCAAGTCTATCTTTCTTACGATTTAGGATTTATAAAAGAGCAGAAAATGAATAAATTAACCGACGAAATTGGTCAAATAAGGCGAATGATGATTGGTTATCAAAAGACACTTATAAATTAAATTTAGGAGTCAGGTGTCGGATGTCAGGTGTCAGAATATACAATAGCTTGTAATCTCTGACACCTGACACCTGACACCTAACTCCTTTCAAACTAATAAAATGACTGATACAGAAAAATCAACCAACCTCGACACCTTCCGCAAGGAAACCCGAGCCTGGTTAACAGAAAACTGCCCAGAATCTATGCGGCGACCCATTACCACTGCCGACGATTATTATTGGGGTGGTCGAAACGCTAACCCTACGCCTGACCAAAAAATCTGGTTTGAGCGGATGTTGGAAAAGCGGTGGATTGTGCCGCATTGGCCAGAAAAATATGGCGGTGGCGGCATGAATCGGCATCAAGCTAAAATTTTAACGGAAGAAATGATGGCGTTGGGTTGTCGGCAACCGTTGTTTAGTTTTGGGATTTCAATGTTGGGACCTGCTTTGTTGAAATTTGGAACTGAGGCGCAAAAGGTGCATTATTTGAATGAAATTGTAGAAGGAAAAATCCGCTGGGTGCAAGGGTATTCAGAACCAGGGGCTGGGAGTGATTTGGCGAGTTTGCAAACGAAAGCTGAGGATATAGGCAATCATTATTTGGTGAATGGGCAGAAAGTTTGGACGAGCTATGGCGATAAGGGCGATATGATTTTTTGCTTGGTGCGGACTGATTTTGAGGTGTCGAAACATAATGGGGTTAGCTTTTTGTTGATTGATATGGCGACGGAAGGCGTTTCGACTGCGCCGATTAAATTAATTAGTGGGAAATCACCGTTTGCCGAGACCTTTTTGGACAATGTAAAAGTGCCAAAAGGGAATTTGGTCGGTGCAGAAGGACAAGGCTGGACTATCGCGAAATATTTGTTGACCCACGAACGGCAGATGATTGGTGGAATTGGGGCAGTCGATAAACCGACGGCGTTATCCAAAATCGCAAAAGAATCCATTGGGCTGACGAATGACCTGCTTTCCGATACTTATTTGCGAACGAAAATTGCGGAATTTGAAATGGATGAAGCTATTTTTGATTATACCATTGAACGGGCAGTTGATGAAGCTAAATCAGGGAATAATTCAGGTGCATTGTCTTCTATGTTCAAATATTACTTTACAGAATTGAACAAGAATCGCTATGAGTTGAGGATGGCAATTGAGGGTTTTGATGCTTTGGCTTGGGAAGGTGAAGCTTCTAATAATGGATATTTGGCGAAGACTTTTTGTCGAACAAAAGGGAACTCGATTGAAGGAGGAACATCAGAGATTCAGTTGAATATTATTTCAAAACGAGTCTTGGGATTGCCAGGGTAATTTCACGGTGGATGGTAGAAGGTGGACGGTTGACGGGGAGACCAGCATAAAATTAATTTTAGTAAAAAAATAAAACATACAAAAACTATGGGGAAGTTTAAAGATTTACGGGTTTGGCAAGATAGTATGGATTTGGTTGAGGGCATTTATAAAATTACAAAAAGAACAGCGTTTTCCAGAGATTTTGGACTTGCTAATCAAATTCAAAGAGCGGCTGTTTCCATTGCTTCAAATATTGCAGAAGGTGATGAAAGAGGAACAAACAAGGAAGGAGTTTACTTTTTCAACATCGCGAAAGGTTCTTGTGCAGAAGTCATTACTCAATTGAATATTGCCTTCAGAATTGGTTATATTGATGAAGCCATTTTAAGTAAATGTGAAAATCAATCTGAGAAAATCAGAGCCTCCCTAAAAAACTTAATCAAGGCAAGATGCCAAAAGAAATAAGTACCAATAAGCTTATTTTTTAATTAAAAAACTGCGGTTGAATCCGTGCCGGCCGTCTGCCGTTCACCTTCAACCGTCAACCATATAATAATGGCTTTAATCATAAACGAAGAGCAACAAATGCTCAAAACTTCCGCTAAAGAATTATTAAAAGAACGTGGTACAATCGCTCATTTGCGTAAGCTGCGAGATGAAAAAGATGCTACTGGCTACGATAAACAATTGTGGTCACAGATGTCTGAAATGGGGTGGCCTGCTTTGGCAATTCCCGAGGCGTATGGCGGCTTTGCATTTGGTTATACGGGATTAGGACAAGTAATGGAAGAAATGGGTCGAAATTTGACTGCTTCTCCTTTGTTATCAACGGTCTGGTTGAGCGCAACAGCGATTGATTTGGGCGGAAATGTGATGCAAAAGGAAGCATTATTGTCCGAAATTGCCATGGGAAATATTATCGTTGCTTTTGCAAGTGATGAAGGTAAATTTCATCGACCACAGGAGGTAGCAACGACAGCGACGAAGCAGGGCGACGGTTTTGTGCTGAATGGTAAAAAAACGATGGTTTTAGATGGTCATGTGGCGAATAAATTCGTCGTGACTGCTCAAGTGGATGGCAATATTGAATTGTTTGTCGTCGATGCAAATGCAGCTGGAGTAGCGGCGGAACGAGTCATTATGATGGATAGTCGTAATTCCTCAACGGTTACTTTTGAAAATGTAAAACTGGGCGCGGATGCACATTTGGGGGATTATGAAAGTGGAACGGCGTTGTTGGATAAAACGCTGGATATTGCTCGAATTGGTCTGGCTGCGGAGATGTTAGGTGGCTGCATCGAAGCCTTCGAGCGTACGATTGCTTACTTGAAAGAACGAGAGCAATTCGGTGTGCCAATTGGTAGTTTTCAAGCCTTACAACATCGGGCAGCATTGATGTTTTGCGAAATTGAATTGTGCAAGTCAGTGGTGATTAAAGCTTTGAAAGCGATTGACTCAGATGCTAAGAATTTAGCCAAATTGGCGAGTTTGGCGAAAGCTAAATTGGGCGCAACTTATAAACTGGTGAGCAACGAAGGCATTCAAATGTTTGGCGGTATCGGTATGACCGACGATGAAGAAATTGGCTTTTTTATGAAGCGGGCGAGGGTAGCGCAGCAGACGTTGGGCGATACGAATTTTCATTTGGATAGATTGGCGAGGATGAAGGGGTATTAGGAACGCGAAATAAATAAAAGCAATTCCTGATAGTGATGAAAATTGAACAATTCGCAATGAGCAGATAAAATAAAAGGGCTGATGATTTACAAATCATCAACCCTTTTTTAATGCACTAAATTTTAAAACTAAATGAGTAAATACAGTATAACAAAAGTTTATTTAAATTATTAGGAGGGAGAAAATTG
>CAYUNA010000579.1:0-3527 GCA_964445895.1 uncultured Saprospiraceae bacterium
TTTTTACAGGCGGCGAAGGTTAACATTACGGAAAGTAAAAGGAATAGGTTTTTCATTTAAATAATTTATTTTTGAAAAATTTAAAATCACGAAATTAAAAGCACTTAGGAACGCGAATTAAATAAACTTCGGTTCTTGAACCAGCAGATTTTGGTTTCATTTTGTGCTTTGAAAGTCCGATTTATGTTGATATAATGAGGATTTTCAAAGTGCAAAATGAGCGCAAAAGATGCCTTCAAGAATCGAAGGTTATTTAGTTCGCGTTTCTTAGAAGATTACGGTGAATCAAGTTGTCTCAAATACCTCAATACCAACAAAAAAGCCACTTATCAGCTCAAACTGATAAGTGGCTTTTTAGAGCATGTCTAGTTTTTCAGAAGGTATAAAACTAGACATGGTCTTATAAAACTTCACGCGGCACAGGAAGCGTTTTTGACTCCCTCAAGACATGGACGAGGCTGCCAGTCTGCTTTGGGTAATCCCCTTGTACCACGAAGGTAAGTCGGACAAGTCAACGACCTGAGGCCCGCCCTACTCGCATTCCGAATCAGTACCTCATTTTATAAGTATCGAGTCAAAACATTGTTGTATGCACCAACGTGAAGTTTTTTCTTAGATTTTATTGGGATGATTGACGTTTCAATCTTAAGACGGTGCAAATCTATGGTATTTTTAATTAAAATGAAAGATTGATTTTTAAGTTTTTTTTTCGTATGCAGATTTTGTTAACATAAAGCATATTATTTCATTTAATTTAAAACATATTAAAATTTGGTATAATGTTTGAAATAGGAGTAGTCATTCCTATTTGCTGATTATGAGTTTGAAACATATTTTAAAAATGATTAATTAGTGTTTTAATTAAGGAATGCGAAATTAAAAATCCTTCAAGCATTTGAAGTTTTTTGTTTCGCGCTTTTAAAGTTAAATTGATTATTATTTTTTTGAACATACAAAACACACTTCCCATGAAAATTGAAAAATTACCCGGTATCTTCGCCGTTGTTGTTATTTTAAGCATGATGGCTTTTGTAGGCATGCAAAGCGACAAAATCGAAGAATTAGAATACTATTTAGATGAGACTACGATTGACTTGGAAGCCACTGCTTCCCAGCTTGATGTAACTGAAATACAGTTGGATGAAGCCAAGGATACCATTATTGATTTGAGGAGAAAAATCGTTCGTTTAAATGGTGTTATTTCCAATATGGACAAAGAGATTTCGGAGTATAAAGAAAGCCTGAAAAATTTACGAGCGCGGATTTCTAAATTAAAAAATAAAGTAGAATCGTATAGTGGAGAAATTACCGCTTTGCAACAAGAAAAGAATGCTAACTGGCAGAGAATCAATGACTTGTTGAGAGAGAAAGAGCAGACCGAAAATGAAATTGCCTCTCTTAGAATCAAAGAAGAAACCATAGAAGAAGTAAAGCAAGAAGTGGAGTTGGAAGCAGCAATTAAAGTCGAAAAGAACAAAGAATTAAATGAACTTCGACGCATATTGACTTCTACTATCGTCAATTTTCAGAGGGTTATTGTCTTGAAAAAAGAAGACGGGATTCCGATGAAAAAGGTGAAGCGCAACAATAAAAATTGGAATTATACACATATTCAATTTTCATTAGACAATGCGAACTCAGCATTATTATCTAAATACCAATTTGTAGTTAAAATTTTGGATTTAGACACAGGCATGACTATGCCTCACAACGAAAATAATCAGCAATTCCCTGACGGTGCGAACAATACAGATGGCTATGTTTTGAACTACGACGGAAATTTGGCAGATATTTTGTATTTCAATAATACCAAGCGGGAAAGTCAAAATTATGAAGTGCGGGTATATGTGCGATTGAACGGAAATGACCTCCCACTTACTAAGGGCAGATGTCCCTTAGTCGAGCACGGCAACGCTGTGACAATCAATTAGGAAAGCCTTTATCTCAATAGAAGTTATTTTTAGGGCGATACTCATTCTTTGAGTATCGCCTTGTTTGTTTTTATTACTTTTGCGGCTGAAAGGGGGCAGGAGGCAAAAGGCAGGATTTAGAGATTTTAATTACACAATATCTCTGACTCCCGACTCCTAAAAATGCAAATAGATGAATTACAAACAAACTCTCAACTATCTTTATACGCAACTGCCGATGTACCAACGCGTCGGTCAGGCAGCTTTTAAAAAAGACTTGACTAACATCACCAAACTCTGTGATGCACTGGACAATCCTCAGCAAAAATTTCCAACTATCCACATCGCAGGTACGAATGGCAAAGGTTCTACCGCACACCTGATTGCATCGGTTTTGCAGGCACGAGGATTGAGCGTTGGGCTTTATACTTCACCTCATTATCGTGATTTTCGAGAACGCATTAAAATAAATGGCGAATACATTCCAGAAGAAGGTGTTGTTGATTTTGTAGAACACAATCGCCAGCATTTTGAGGAAATCAAACCCTCCTTTTTTGAAATAACCGTCGCCTTGGCTTTTGACTATTTTGCTAATGAAAAAGTCGATATTGCCGTTATCGAAACAGGGTTGGGCGGACGTCTGGACTCTACCAATATCATTCAACCTCTTTTAAGTGTCATCACCAATATTAGTTTTGACCATCAGCAATTTTTGGGCGATACTTTACCGCTTATTGCTGGTGAAAAAGCAGGTATCATCAAATCAAAAACGCCTGTAGTGATTGGTGAAAAGCAGCCAGAAACGATGTCTGTTTTTATGAAAAAAGCGGAAGAAATGGATGCGCCAATTTATTTTTCAACCGATAGTTTGAAGTCAACGCTGTTGCACAAACGTATTGATGGACAGTTTTTTGAAATCAAACAAGGGCAAGAGGTTTTATTTTCAAAAATAAAATTTAACCTCATTGGCAACTATCAGGTGAAGAATATGCTGACTGCGTTACAAGCAATTTTGATATTTGATAACATTAAAAAAACGCCAAAAAAAGAACGCTTAACTTCCATTGCACAAGGTTTTTCAACCGTAAAGTCACTAACCAATTTTATTGGACGTTGGGAACTATTGGGACAAAATCCCACGATTCTTTGCGATAGCGCGCACAATGAAGCTGGGCTGAAACTTGCGATGCAGGAAGTAGCAGAAATGTCTTTTAACAAACTCCACATCGTGATGGGCGTGGTGAACGATAAAGATGTTAGCAAAGTATTTAAATTTTTTCCAAGAAAGGCGACTTATTATTTTGCAAAACCAGATATTCCTCGTGGATTAGATGCTACTACTTTAAAAGAAAAAGCAGCTGAATTTGGTGTGGAAGGAACGGTTTTTAAATCTGTCAATGAAGCCTTGTCTGCGGCGAAAAAAGCGGCGGATAAGCAGGATTTGATTTATGTGGGCGGTAGTACGTTTGTGGTGGCGGAGGTGATTTAATATTGTTGATTGATTGGTTTTACCTGTGTTGCAAAGTAAGCGTTATATTTAAAGTAAAGTAAGCGTTACTTTCAAAGTAACGCTTACTTTACTTTAAATATAACGCTTAACTTTAAATATAAGAACTG
>CAYUNA010000580.1:0-3506 GCA_964445895.1 uncultured Saprospiraceae bacterium
CAACCGTACCTGGACGGCAACTGATAATTGTGGAAATGTAGCGACTTGTGTGCAAACCATTTCGGTAACGGATAACGATACACCAGTACTGACTTGTGTACCAGATTTGACCATTGATTGTACTTCCGCAATTGACCCATCCGTAACAGGTATTGTTACCGCAACGGACAATTGTGATATGAATTTAGACATTCAATACGATGATGAAGAAAATGCCATTAATAGTTGTGTTACCCAAATCACTCGAACCTGGACGGCTATTGACGATTGTGGAAACGAGGCAACTTGTACACAAATTATCACCGTAGAAGACACGACTGCACCGCAGATTTTCTGCCCAGGTGACTACGTGACAACTTGTGATGGCGATGTCTCAACCAGCATTACCGGAGTAGCTGATGGCAACGATAACTGTGACGATGACGTAGATATTACTTTTACAGATAACACAGTAATTGTAGATAATTGTACGACAACTATCGAACGAACCTGGACGGCAACGGATGATTGCGGATTGACGGCAACTTGTGTGCAAATCATTACTTTAACAGATACGGATACGCCAACCATCTCCTGCCCTGCTGACGCAACGATTGAATGCGACGCTTCGACTGACCCTGCAACGACGGGAATGGCAACGGCAACCGATAATTGTGATGATGATTTAACAATTACCTTTAGCGACCAGATGACTGCTATCAATGATTGCCAAACGGAAATCAAGCGAACGTGGTCGGCAATGGATAATTGTGGTCAGGTAGCCTTGTGTACACAAACGATTATTGTGACCGATACCAACGCGCCTGTGATTACTTGTCCAGTAGATGCGGCAGTTAGCTGTGGCGGTTCGACTGACCCTGCAACGACGGGAATGGCAACGGCAACCGATAATTGCACAACCAACGTAACGATTACTTTTAATGATGTAACAACAACGAATACAGATTGCGACATTGTCATCGAACGAACCTGGACGGCGACAGATGATTGTAATAACGTAGCGACTTGCGTTCAGTTGATTTCAACGTCAGACTCGGGTGCACCGACCATCACTTGTCCAACCGACATTTTGGTAGAATGCAATACTTCAACTGACCCTGCAACGACGGGAATGGCGACGGCGACAGATGATTGTGACAATGACGTTTTCATCACCTTTACAGATGATGTAGCCATTATTGATGATTGCGAAACGCAAATTACGCGAACATGGATTGCAGCCGATGATTGTGGAAACACGGACGAATGTGTACAAATCATTTCTATCAAAGACGAGACTGCGCCAACCATTACAACTTGTCCGGCAGATATGACAATTGATTGCACGATTGACCCTGTACCAGCAACAACAGGAATGGCGACTGCGACAGACAACTGTGCAACCGACGTCACCATCACCTTTACAGATGAAACAACGCAGACTACAGGCTGTACGTTAGTTATCACTCGAACCTGGGTTGCTACTGATGATTGCGGCAATACCAGCGAGTGTACACAGACCATTACGCAGACGGATGACAATGCGCCAGTCTTGGTTTTCGATAATCCTGTTTTAAATAATGCCAACGATTGTGATACCTTAATGATGGAATGCGGCACTATTCCGATGTGGACAATTGATGATGTCAATGCAACGGATATTTGCGATGCCACACCGACGGTGACGATTGTAGAAAATAGCGTAACTGGTGACTGTTTGACCGATGGATTTGTAGAAATGCAAACCATTCAGTGGATTGCGGTTGATGATTGTGGCAATGCTGATACGTTGAAAATTTCGATTAAAACACAAGATACCACGCCACCAGTCATCACGCCTGTTGACCCAGCGATTGCAGGAACAATGGACGGTGATACCTTAGTTATTGATTGTGAAGATTTCTGGTTCTTGGGCAATGATGCAGTACAGGCAACCGATGCTTGTGGCAATGCAACCTTGACTTTTGAAGAAGAAATTGAGCAAAACGATTGCGATGGCAATGGCTTGAAAGTGACTTTAAACTGTCACTGGATTGCGGTTGATGATTGCGAAAACGTGGACACCTTCACACTAGTCATGATGATTGTGGACAATACTGCCCCTGCCCTACTCGGCGTACCTGCAGATGTAACGGTTGCTTGTGCCAACATCCCTGCCCCTGCCAATGTGATGGCAGACGATGGGTGTGATGCTGACCCAACCTTAGTCTTTGAAGAGACCGAAAACATCAACGGACCAAACGATTGTACGATTGTACGAAAGTGGACGACGATGGACGAATGTGGCAATACTGCAAGCGCAGTTCAGGTGATTACGATTAGTGATTGCATGGGTTGCTTTACACCACAATTGTCTCAATACTTTGACTTTCAAGCAGTTGCGATGCCAGGCGAACAAGTGGACTTGAAATGGGTATTTACCTCAACGCCTTATGCGCATGCCTTTGTAGTACAGCGGTCGGCGGATAATGCCAACTGGAAAGACCTTGGATTGGTAGAAGGCAACGTAACATTGACTGGTGTTCAAGACCATTATGCATTTGTAGATGAAAGCCCTCGATTGGGCAACAACTACTACCGCATCAAAGCGATTAATTTGGTAGATGGTAATGTTTATTCACATACTGAATACTTACGTTTCGATGATTTGTCGGTGATGAATGCTTTTGTGTTCCCGAACCCTACGGCTGATGATATCCATGTAGAATTGGTAGGTGAAGCAACGGGCGTTGTCAACGTACAAGTTGTAAATGAATTGGGACAAGTCTTGATTGACCGTACTCTGGAGACAGATACGATTATGGAAACCATCTCCCTTCGCGAGTTGAAGGTTGGAATTTACTTTGTTAAAGTAACGGACGAAGGTAGACGACCAATCGTGGTGAAAGTAGTGAAAGTTGATTAGCAATTAGCAATTAGCAATTAGCAATTAGCAATTAGCAATTAATTTAAAAATGCCTGAATACTTCGGTTTTCAGGCATTTTTTTGTTTAATTGTGTTGGAAAAACTACTTTTACCCTAATTTGAAAACTAATACCCAATTTTAGAATATGGAAATTTATCTACATATTTCCAATAAATATCGTAAAGAATTGAAAAATCCCTTAGATGATATGAATATCTAAGAAAATATAAGTAATTTTATCCATGTTATAGGAATAAACATATTTTTTAGTCTAAAAAATTGCTTCAAAGCACCTTACACATTACTGCTATTTTAATGTAACAGTTTTAGGTAAACAAAGATGTTATGAATAAGATAAAAAGTCCATTGGAAAATTTAGACTTATAAAGATTATTTATATCTTTATGTTTGTTAAATCCTCTAAGAGTGATTATATAAATATAAACTTAAAGTGATGAATTATTTCCCTATAAATCAATTTTTTATAAATTTAAATACATTTATTTAATCACTCGGGAGGAAATTGAGAATTGGGAAATATCAGTCACGAGTGACTGATATACCGATGTTGGCTGCAACCATAAAAAAAGAAAAAAACAAATTGAAAATAAAAAGAAGAAA
>CAYUNA010000581.1:0-3505 GCA_964445895.1 uncultured Saprospiraceae bacterium
CGTGGCGGCTTCGATATTGGCAGAAGTTGTGATGATTTTCGCCACGAAACATCCAAAGTGCGTAACATCAGGTAGTAAGTCAAGTTATCACTATTAACTTGACTTATTACTAAGTACTACGCGGCACTTAACTCGTGTTGTTTAGTTGCTCAATTCTCTTTCTTTAAATAAGAACTCTGCAACTCGAAAATCCAATTCCACATCAATATCCTGAGCTTCTTCCGCCGGAATTTCTAACATGAAGGGTCTATCTCCAATACGGTTGTGTTTTCGTTTTAAAATAGCTTCTGAAAAAATATAAAGGCAAGAGTTTTCCTCGTATATTGGAGGTAAATCCTGTGTTCGCAACAAAATATTCGGGTTGTGATTGACTGCTCTTGATAAGGAGTCCCAAAGGCGAGTTTGCAATCGAGTGACGGTAAAAAGGGAGTCGTAAATTGGATAGTTTTTCAAAAATAAATCAACTCCACGTTTGACAGAGTCAGCAGAGAGCAAGGGATTTGTACTATGTGTTTGCAAGAAAAAATCTGCTTCTAACTGACCAATACTATTTAATAAAACATCATTCATTGGAATCTCTCCTGCCCGCAAATGTTCTGGCCGTTCCAATAATTTTACCGTTGGAAAATGCTTCGCAGCATCCTCCAAAATCGTTGGACTATCCGTATCAATCACGACTTCAGAAATTGCGTCACACGCTAGCAAACTTTCAATAACTCTATGGTACAACGGTTTTCCCGCAAAATCTCGGTAATTTTTTCCCTTCACACGTTCGCTTGAGTGACGCATGGGGACAATTGCAGCTATTTTCATATTTTGATTGTTTCAATTGACGACTAGTCGAGTCAATTATTTCAGTTTTAAATAAGTTAAAATATCGTCGTATAGTCCTGATTCATTGGCGAATAAGGCGTAGTTTTTTGCAGTCTGAAACCATTCTGTGGTCGTTGCTTTATGGCGTTTGACCGCTTGGAGTAAGTCGCTGGTTTCCAGAGGGATAGGTCTTCCTGCACGCATAGAGGCTTCCATTTTTGACTCAATGGCGAGGTCAATTACTGCTTCCAAATCTGCACCTGAAAAGCCTGTTGTTTTTTTAGCAATTTTATTAAAATTGATGGACGCTACGGGCTTGCCTTTTAATTTAATATCCAAAATAGCTTCTCGTGCATTATCGTCTGGTGGTGGCACAAAAAGGATGCGGTCAAATCGCCCGGGTCGTCTAAATGCAGGGTCAACATGCCAGGGCGCATTGGTGGCAGCGAGGATAAGCACCCCGTCATTTTGGTTGTCATCAATACCATCCAACTCTGATAAAAACTGATTAATTAAATGCCGTCCTACACTCTGTTTCATATCCGTCCGAGAAGCACCAAGGGCATCCACTTCATCAAAAAAAAGCACACAAGGTTTTAAGCTTCTAGCTTTTTCAAAAATGGCGTGCAGATTTCGTTCACTCGACCCCATATACATATCCAAAATATCACTAATGCCAACTGCGATAAAATTGGCATTAACCTCTCCAGCGGTCGCGCGCGCCAGATGCGTTTTACCGCAGCCAGGGGGACCATACATCATAATGCCACCGCCAATTTTTTTACCATATGCCTTATAAATATCTGGATGTTGTAATGGAAAAATAATCTTCATCCGAATTTCTTCCTTCACCTTATCCATTCCACCTACGCCCTCAAAATTGATTTTTGGACGTTCTACATCGACATAATTATCTTGTTCTTCAGCGTCGGCAGAGTCACTCGCACCCATTTTGATGCGTTCAGGTTCTGGAGTAGAAGATTCACCTTGTGCGAGATTGATTTTTGATTCTAAAAAGCTGTCTTTCAGGTTATTATCCAGAAGTATAGCTTTTTCATAAGTATGTTTCGCTTCAAAGGAATTACCGCTTTGGAGCAGTAATTTTGCATACAACAACCATGCTTTTGCAGGTGGTGTCGGTTGTGTGGTTATCTCTTCGATAATGACCAACCCAAGCGATGTTTTTTCTTGTTCGTAGAATGATTCAATCAGTCCCAATTTTAAACTTAAATCGTTGGGTGACAGTCGGAGAGCCTCTTTATATTCAATTTCTGCTTCTTGATACCGACTATTTTTATGCAAAGCTTTGGCGTACATTTTACGTAATGGAATGTTATTGGGGGAAGCTTGAATCGCTTCTCGGAGGTCATTTAATTCGTTAGAATCCATGATTTTATTTTTTTGGAAAAGGGTTTGATTATAGGGCAAATTTACATTTTATTCAAATAAAACCATCAAATTTTATAAACTCACTTATTTTTTAAATATGATATATTATAAAAAATCTTAATTAGTTGTTGTTTTTTTTGGGTTTTAATTAGATATTATTTAGCTTTGTGTGTCCGTATTTATACTGACAGTAATCGTTCTCAAATTCCGATATATTAACTTTATAGATTTCTTTTATATTTTTAATCAAAACAAGCAAAAACCAGTATAACACAATTAAAGCTGAACAGGTTGTAATGACTTGATTATTAAAAATTTACACAAACGAATCTTAACCAAACGTTATGAAATCCTCCCTTAAAGCAATGGTGCAGACCATTTTGCCTGAGCAATCGGAATTGTATTTTCAATTGTGGCTCAAACTTATATGGAAACTGCAACCAGACACTATTCAATGGCATTTAAACGAATATACGAAACGTGAAAAAGACGTTTTCTTCATTCAAATCGGGTCAAACGATGGCTTTCTTGGCGACCCTATTTATAAATTTATCCGTCGTGATAAATGGAGTGGCGTGCTTATCGAACCTGTTGAATATCTCTTTCAACGATTGAAAAAAAATTATACACCTATTAATGATGACCTTCGTTTGAGCTTTGAACAAGTCGCTATTTCTGACGAGTTGGGACATAAAAACTTCTATTATGTCAAAGATTTTGAGCCAACCGAAGAGTTACCCGTTTTTCTAAATCAGCAAGGGTCTTTTAATAAAGCTCATTTGGATGCTGTCAAAGAAAAGTTTCCAAAAATAGAAATTGGAACAGTGGCAGTACCTTGTCAAACGGTGTCTTCTATTGTCGAAAAATACCAACCCAATCGAATTGATTTAATTCATATTGATACAGAAGGTCACGATTTTGCTATTGTTCATTCCATTGACTTTCAACGTCTTCAACCTAAAATGATTTATTTTGAACACCGCCACATGACTCGGGCGCAACGAGATGAATTGATTGCTTTATTGCAACCTCACGGTTATCAAATTTTGGAAGAAGAACACGATACGTTCGCCTGGACGACGGCGAATGTAGCTGTCGATTATGCAAATATGAAGCAGGTAATGGTAGAGGTTTGAGATTGAATTAGTCCCTCTTCAGTTTTTTGTTCAAAAATTGACTTTAGCTATTTTCGGAAGCTAACGTGACGCAATTTTTCAAATTGTGCCTGTCCTGATTGCCATTATACTGGAAAATCTGCCGATTTTTGGAGGCCGCAATTTGAAAAATTGCGTCACGTTAAATA
>CAYUNA010000582.1:0-3502 GCA_964445895.1 uncultured Saprospiraceae bacterium
CGCGTAATTTATTTTCTTCCGTGAACATTTTCGGCTCAAAATTCGGGATGTGTCATGTTTAGAATTGCCTTTTAAGCCAGCTCTTTTCAAAAATTATCTATAAATCCAACAAACCCTCGGGCAATTCCACCAAAATCCGCTGCTGCACTTCATCAATTTCCAGCATTAAATCCTCATGTAGCGGCAGATAAATTTCATTGTCCTGATACGTCACTACCGCCATTTCTTGCTGCGGAAATTCTACTACTTCTTCGATTTTTCCAATATCACCCGCTGTTTTATCTGCAATCAAATACCCTTCATATTTTTTGAATTCTAATGTATCCGTTACCTCAAATTCGCGCGCTTCCTCAGGTATCAAATCTTTTTCCCGTAACAATATTTCCTTACCTGTCAACGGTAGTGCATCGTTTCGATTATTGACATCCTCAAATTTTACCATGAGCGAATTGGAAACATGATGTTTTTCAATAAAAAACGGCGCGTTTTTGCCCTGTATTTTCAAAAAAACAACCTCAGTCTGTAAGTAGTCTTCTAAATATTGGTCCTCAATCGACACTTTTAATTCTCCTTTAATGCCACTCATTTTTTTGGTGTAGCCAATTGATATTAGTTTTTCCATAAATTATAAAAGTGTTTATGTGATTAAGTGCGTAAGGCGGAGTTATTTTTTCACCGTTCCTAAGTCTATTAGTTTGTAAAAAACCTCAGCACAACATTTAGAAATAACGATAAAAATCTGGTTCTTCTACTCCAAAGTCATACCCAACACCCAATAAATGACTCACTGGATATTCCGTACCCAACTCTGGAACAGTAGAACGATGAATGCCATATTTTAGCCGCAACTGTCCAACCAAAAAATGAATAGATAACCCGAATCGATTGATTTGCAAGGTGTTAGGGTTTGCGAAGCTATCAATTTCTTCGAAGTAAGAACTGCCAAAAAAGATAGTCACCCAATAATTTCGTTCAATAATCAAGGACGCAGAAATGTCATAAGCCAACTCCTGAGAAATAGATTCTTGGATGTCATCTGCCAATTCATAACCATCCGCAAACTTTAATAAAATGTTTGGTCGTAAGGAGAAACGGTTGGTCAATTTCTGCATGAAACCAGTATATAAGTAGTATGGATTTTCTCGTTTTAAAAATAAACCCGCAATTTTTCGCTCGTCTTTTAGTAGTTTTTCAAAAACATTTAGCGTCGAAATACCTGCAAATAATTTATCATTGTGAAAATAAATCCCCAAGTCTCCAGACAGCGTCGCGAATGGTTGGTAAGGAATTGTAGATACCTCATTGTCAACGGTGAAAATGTCTAATCCTAAGCGCGCACCAAAGGCAATTTTGCCAATATCAGATTGAATTCTATAGGCAAAACTTGGTTTTAATTGCACCTCATCAATATTTCCTTCATGGATAAAACTAAATTGTAAACCTAAGTTTTTTCGACCTTCCAAATCCAATGGACCATGAAGTGAGCCATCCACTGAACGGTACAAAAACGCAAATTCTTCCCCATTGCCAAAGTATGACATATCCAACGCACTTACGAATTGACTACCTGCGTATGCTGGATTTATCGGCAGGGCATTGAAAATGTACTGAGACGGAGTCGAACGTGCCGCCTGTGTCCAGGCAATTTGCATTGAACAATGGGCAATTAGCAATGTTAGGAGCAGTTTTTTCATAATTTATTCACAAGTTTTTAAAATATTCAATTACCACCTTCCGAATATCACTTCTAACGTCCATCGGGTCGTCTTTTTTAGGAATGTCTATCGAAAGAATTTCTGGATTGCCTTCTTTCAAAAAATCCAGTCGTGTTTCTCTACCAGTCATCAAATAATAGGTCATCATGACACGGTATGTTTTGTTTAAATCTAAAGGTTCGCCGCCTATTTTCCAGCTTTTATCGGCTTCTATATATTCAATTTGATTCCATTGCAAATAGCCGCCTGTACCTTTATTTTCCAGACCAATATCTAACGTTTTTTTCAATAAACTGCCCTTCATTTCTACCTCTTGAATATCGCCACCAAAGGGCATTGCTCGAAACATATCAATCGCAAAAACGCCTCCAAATAACTTATCATCAATGCGAATAGTACCGCTGTTGAGAATGGCACAATCCGCAGTATTTTTAGCAGCGGCGGTCATTGCAGCGGTGACTCTTTGTCCAAAATTGGTTTGCTCATTTCTAATTACTTTTTCCCGAGCATCCAATGGGACGACGGTTTTATAAATGACTTCATAAGGGTCTGGAATTACCTTTAAAATCTCTATATCCTGAATATCCGTCCATTTTTTGACAATAGCCGCTATTTCCGTATCGCTTTCTACTTTATCGTTTATAGGGATGAGTTCAGAAATAAAACTCACTTTTTGGGTGTTCTTATCAAACGTAAATTTATGCAATAACGCGGTCTTAGCGTTGGCATCTGCTTTTGCAATAACGACATTTTTAACGGTATCCATAGTGAAATGATGATCGTGGCCACCCATAATTAAGGGAACAAAAGGCAAGCGTTTTGCCAATTCTTTATCTTGCCCAAGTTCCAAATGAGTCAAGCCCAAAATTAAATCTGTCTTTGGTTTTAATCGTTGACAGGCATCCGCAGAAGCTTTGAAAACATCTTCGTAGGCGACCCAATCTTGCGGATTTGATGCGATAGTTGGCCCGAAGAGGCCAATTTTTAAAGTTGTTCCATCTTCATCTGCAATGTCGAAAATAAAATCATCGGGAACAGGTTCTTTTTCCCCGTTTTTCATTTTATAAAAGGGCTCAACCTGGTTTTCTACCTGATGTTTTACACTTGTCGCCAACCAGGGAAAATCAGACTCATTTAATCGTTCTTGCAACTCTTTTTCTTTAACGTCAAACTCATGATTTCCGAAAGTTACCAAGTCCACACCGCAGGCGTTCATCACCTCAATCATTTGCTTTCCTTTTATGCGTTTCCCATTATATTTTAAAGTGCCTAAAAGCGATGGATTTAAAAAATCGCCAGCATGGACAAAGAAAGTATTTGGATTTTCAGCTTTTAATGCTTTGAAAACGGTTGCTACGCGAGCCATGCCACCAGCTTTTCCATTTTCTAACGGCGCAATTTCATAGACATCATTGATATGAAAAAACTGAAACTCAATAATACCATCATCTTCGATTTTTGCGGTTTTCTCATCGGTTAAATTTTTAGCGGGATTGCACGCAAAAATTAAGAATAAAAGGCAGATGCCAATGATTTTAAAATGAATTTTCATAACGAATTTCGAATTAGTGAAATGAATTTAATAAGTTGAGCCAGAATGCGCCGTAATTTTTTCTTGTAAAAAGGTTTAAAAATCAGTGCATAGCCGCGTTACGGACTTATTTTTAAAGGTTTTTAGAAGGAAAAAGAACAAGCATAATGGTTCAAGTTATTGAATTCATTTCACTTATGCTTAAATGATGATTTTTAAAAAAGGGCAATTTAGAAACTTTAAGGGAATTAATTAC
>CAYUNA010000583.1:0-3498 GCA_964445895.1 uncultured Saprospiraceae bacterium
TTTAAAAAAAGCAATTATGGATAGAAAAAATTTCATTAAAAAATCGCTAATGGCTGGTCTGGCAGGCACTATCCTTCCCGCTACAGCCAAAGCAGCGTCCTCACATCAATCAACTTACGACAAACTGATGGAACAAGTCGGTTTCAACCATTTACCTAACGAAAATGAAATAACTACGATGAACACAGTATTGCATAAAGCCAACACCCGAGGACATGCCAATCATGGTTGGTTGGATTCTCATCATACTTTTAGTTTTGCCAATTACCGCAATCCTGAACGCATGCATTTTGGGGTTTTGCGGGTCTTGAATGATGACGTAGTTGCAGGTGGGCGAGGTTTTGGTAAGCATCCGCATGACAATATGGAAATTATTTCCATTCCGTTAGAAGGTGATTTAGAACATCAAGACAGTATGGGCAATATTGCAGTGATAAAGGAAGGTGACGTGCAGGCGATGAGCGCGGGAACGGGCATTTTTCATAGTGAAAAGAATAAAAATCCAGATAAGGCAGTACGTTTTTTGCAGATTTGGTTGTTTCCAAAAGAGCGAAGTATTGAGCCAAACTATGCACAAATTTCGTTGAAAGATTTGGAAAAACAGAATGAGTTTTACCAAATTTTATCGCCAAATAAAGACGACCAGGGTGTTTGGATTCATCAGGATGCTTGGTTTCATTTGGGCAAATTTGACATGGAGACTTGTACCAATTATCAAATCAAAAAACCGGGCAATGGTGTCTATGCATTTGTCTTGGATGGCGAGGCAGAAATTGCGGGACAACCATTGGAAAAAAGAGATGGATTTGGCATTTGGAACGTGCAGGATTTTGAAATCAAAGCGGAGAAGAATAGTCGAATTTTGTTGATGGAAGTGCCGATGGAAGTGTCGTAATGAAATCAAGGAGGTTGCTTTAAAAAGTAGCATCTTTAGTTCTACTTTGGCACTTTAAAATAATGATAGCTAAGGAACAAAACCAAATTCTAAAGTGCCAAAGTAGAATTAGTAACGACAAAACAATAAGTCCGTTACTTATAGACTATCCAACTTGACGGAATTATTACTTCGTCGTTACTTAATTAATTTCGTTTCGTTGGCTTCCAAACATTAGAATTCACTCCTTTTACATAATTAAAAAAGCCAATCAGCAATGCGATATTCATCAAATAAAAATAAGTGACAAAGCGGAGAACTTTAATTGGCTTGCTTGTCAGCCAATTTAGAATTCGGTCAAAAAATGGCAGTAAAAAGAGGCACAATTGTCCATAAAAAGCGATGGTATAAATTGGAGAAGCCTCTTTTAAAAAATAGCTACAGACAAACGCTGCAATAATAAAAAACGGACTTAGCCACCGCAAAACTTTATGCGACCAAAACGCAAAAGCCACTCCATTCCATTTAAATAATAAGTGACTAAAATGGTTTAAATTTTGAAAATTACCCGCTGAAATGCGCTTCTTTCGCCGATATTCTTCAAAAATATCCTCCGAAACGTCTTCGTAACAAATGGCTTTTAAAGCTTTAATCGTTTGAAAATTAGTATTCAAAACATGCAACGTCTGAAAAAAATCATCAACGATATAGTTGTCAGGAACGGGAGAGAATAACTTCGAACGCATCGCATAACACGCGCCAAATGCGCCCATCATTGCCCCAAATGCTTCACTTTCGTAATGTTTAATCACATTTTCTCGCTGCACATAAAACTGCTCTTGAAAAGAAATTCCCGTATCTTTGACATCAATGTTTAAGACATTGGCACCAACCAGACCAACTCGCGAATTTTGAAAATGTCTGGTCAATTCGGTCAGCATTTCTGGCGTAAAAAAAACGTTGGCATCGGTTAGAATTAAAATGCTGTTGGGGGCTTGTCGAATATCTTTTTCATTCAACGCAAATAGCTGATTGATAATGCGAATTTTACCGTTTCGTCCACCAAAATTATGGTATTGAAGTTGTGGATATTTTTTCTGGAAATTTTCAATAATTGAATTCGTTTCATCGGTCGAATTGTCGGAACCTATAAGCGCATGAATTTTTTCGAGTGGATAGTTGGTGTTAAAAATACTCTCTAACTTCTGCTCAATTACTTTTTCTTCATTATAAACGGCCATTAAAATAAAAACAGGCGGGTAGTCATTTTTTAAAATAACAGGAGTGCTTTTTGTGCTTTTTCTATCAGCTAACCATTTGATAATCAATGGATAAAACAGATACGTATGCAATACGCCCGTTACAGATAACCAAAATAGTATTTGTAGAAAAATGCTCAATATATGCTAATATCTTGTGTATGATGAGCGGCAAAGATAGGAGGATTTGCAGAATACGAAAGTTTTAGAAACTTTTGTATTTTTAAAACAACTCAACTTGCTGTGGATTTTTCTCCGCTTGCGAAATTCGTTCTTTTTTCGACATCGGTTGTGACTCCATCATACGTTTAGTTACTCTCAATTTATGGGTGTAACGTCCCGTTTCTTCATTAAAAATACCGTGATGGTCTACTTTATCAATGCGCACCCGGCCAGCTGCGTGGATAATGTAGCGCTCAGGCATGATGATGCCAACGTGTGTAATATTCCCCGATTTATTTTCAAAAAATGCTAAATCACCAGGTTGAGATTGTTCTACAAAATCGACAGTTTCACCTTGATGGACTTGTTGATTCGGCTCACGGTGCAGGGATACGCCAATCATTTGGAAAATTAATTGAGTCAAGCCTGAAGCATCAATACCCAACGGCGAACGCCCGCCCCACTGATAGGGAGAAAATAAATAACGACGCGCCAATTTGAGCACTAATTCCGCATTTGGACGCATATCTGCTGGAAAAACGGCTTGTCCGCTGAAGGTATGCACTTCGTTTTCTAATGAAAACCGCATTCCGTCGAAGTTGGGTAAACGCGCACCAATCGTTATAGGAAGGTGGTATTTATTCGACATGATTGGAGAAATCAAATCAAGGCTATAGGCAAAATTTTCAGAAAATAGTTTATACTCACTTTGGGTAATGAGTTTAATCTGTCGAGTATCTACCCAACCTATGGTATTGTCCCAAGTGCAACGGACTTTGGCCCAAGCTTTGCCCTTCTTATCAAGTATCTCGACAATTTCACCAAATAGCAATTGGGTAACCTGTTCACTTTTGAAATTGGAACTGTTACGTACAGGGACGACACTTAAAGGACAAATGGCAAAGGTCATTGTTTCTTTTTTTAGAGTGGTGATTGATGACTTACTAATCGTGATTTATGGGCATATACTGCCTATGTAAAACACTATCGTTATCGTTTTCAAATCAATAGTAACTTTTTGGTTAAAGTTATTTAACTGATTTTACGCATCTTTTATATTCTGAATGAAATTAAATACGTCGTAAAAAAGTAATTTACTTTAGCTAATATTCCCTTGAAAAACCCCTCGTGGCGGTTTGAATATTAGACAATGAGCTAAAGATTTTCGCCACGAAAAGTAAAAAGTGTGTAACATCAGTTATT
>CAYUNA010000584.1:0-3497 GCA_964445895.1 uncultured Saprospiraceae bacterium
ATGATTTCATTTGGTCTGAATAAAAAAGGCGATTTTTTTCCTCAAATCCTACATACGCGCCACCGCAAGGTTCAAACATATTATGGCTATCAGATGTAGTGTTTGTTTTATAGCTAGCTTCTGTCCGCACGCACCACGGAGTTCTTTTTTTTAGACGGAGCAAAAACTGGATTTTTTCTAAAAATTTAGTTTTTGCTCCGTCTGAGAAAATATTTATCGTGGTGCGGACGGACAGGTGATAGCAAAAGAACAAATACATTGACTAAATGAAATCATTTAGAACCATGTAATCTCACTTGACCCGACAAAAATTGGATAATAAACGGTTTCTTTAGTTCTCCTAATCCTTATATGGTGATTTTTATTTTTTGTCGGGTTAAGTAATACAATCTAAAAAACTAACTATTCCGTTCCCCACCATCAACCGGAATCACCGCCCCATTCACCCATTTTGCTTCCTCTCGACATAGCAAATAAACCATATTTGCCACATCTTCTGGCTGCGTCAATCGCTTAAATGGATTCCGCATTGCTGCATTCAATTTCAACTGCTTATTCCCTGGAATCAAAGTCAAACTCGGGGTATCTGTGACGCCTGGTTGCACTACATTACAGCGGATGCCCAAGGGCGCATATTCCAGCGCGATACTTCGACATAAAGTCTCTAAAGTTGCCTTCGCTGCACTCACCGCCGCATAGCCTTTCCACGATTTTTGACTACCTTCACTCGTCAACCCAATCACGCGGGCATCGTCGGCAAATAATTCATTTTTAACTAATAATTGCACCCAATCCAGAAGGCTTAGAGCCATATTTTGTAAAGTGATTTCAAAATCTTTTTTAGACAGCGTTGGACTGTCTTTATCGTAAGGTGTTTTAAAGGTATTGTCAATCAGTTCAAAGGTGCTGTCAAGTTGTTTGTCAAGCGTAAGTTTTTGATAATCAATAGATTGTGGCTTAGAGTTGGATAGTTGTTTTAAGTTTCCTTTAGAAATAGAGTGTAGTAGTAGTCTTACTTTCCCATTCGTTTTCATTGCCTTTTTTAAATGAGCTACCACCTCCAATTGCTTGTCTTCCCGTGTGGCATCCATATTAAAATGCAGCAATTCGGCCCCCATGCTTTTGATGGCTAAAAATTCACTTTCAATCGATTTCATTTGCTGCCGACGGTCACGGTGCAAAATACAAATATTCATCCCTTCTGCTGCCAATTTACGAGCCGTTGCTAGTCCAAATCCACTCGACCCACCAAGAATAATGGCCCAATAATTTTTATCTGAAAAATGTGGTGTACTCATCATTTATCATTTACAATTCATCATTAATTATTGCCATTTCAGCAACACACTTTGCGCCGAAAATCCCGGGCCAAAACTCAACATCAATCCTCGTTCGCCTTCCGAAATATCTTTTTCCAAAAACCTTTTTAAGACATATAAAACCGTCGCGCTTGACATGTTTCCAAAGTCTCTTAAAACACCTTTTGTTTCGCTCAAATCTTTACCTAATTTTCCGAATAACTCTTCCGTAATTTTAACAATTTTCTTCCCTCCTGGATGGAAAATCAAATGTTGTACATCCTGAATTGTCAAGTTGTTTTTTTCTAAAAATGGGAATAAAATCTTTTCAAAATGCGCCTCAATCTTATCAGGAACACTCACATCTAAAACCATTTTAAAGCCGGAGTTTTTCAATTCAAAACCCATCATATCCGTCTCATCATAGAAGTGAAACATCGAAGTATCTTCAATCACAGGAGCTAAAATGGTATCATCTGTTCCTAAAATAACTGCCGCTGCACCATCGCCAAAAATCGCCGCGCTCACCATATTTGCCATCGAAAAGTCATTCCATTGAAACGTAGACATTGGCGACTCTACTGCTACAATCGCTGCTTTTTTACCGGGGTTAGCTCGCAGGAAGTTATTGGCATAAATTAATGCCGAAACACCTGCTGCACACCCCATTTCCGTCACTGGCAGCCGCACAATATCCTGTCGCATTTGCAGTCGATTGATTAAATACGCATCCACCGAAGGAATCATAAACCCAGTACAACTCGTGGTGATGATAAAATCAATTTCATTTGCTGCGACATTCGCTTTAGTCAGTGCTTTTTGCAGTGCTTCCTCCGATAGTTCAATGACTTTTTTAGAATAATAATCATTCTTTTCTTCAAAACTTAATTCAGATAAAACCTGCTCAGCCGGCATAATCGAATATCGTCGGTCTACCTCTGCATATTTAAAGATTCGATTGATTTTTTTCTGAAATCGTTCGGGTTGGCTGGCTAAGTGCGTTTGAAAATCAAGGAGAATTTCATCGGTTGTTTTGGTAAATTCAGGTTGTGCCGTTTCCACAGCGAGTATTTTCGGTTTTGTCATTTTTTGTAAGCAATTAATTGGTAGCGGAAGGCCCATTTCCAATTTAAAGTGTAATGTTGAATGCCTGTTTTTAGCATTAATTTTTTTAAATCAATTCGCTTAAAAGCCTTTAAAATCGAGAGACTACCATCGTATTTAACCATATGTGGTACTCGAAAAATCAGGCAAATTAATTGAAAAAGGTAATAACTTAACCAATGCCGATGCAAATCGTTCACTAATACGACTTGAACGTCCGTATTAAAACATTTATTAAGAAATTTCACCTGTTGTAGCTCCGTCAAATGATGCATAAATAAGCCGCATACCACTATATCTATTTTTTGAAAGGAGCAATCTTTAGAAAAAAGGTCTTGTGTTTTAAATTGAATATTTGGATAATCAGCAGCCTTTTTCTTCGCTAATTCAATCGTAAATTGGTTAGCATCTACACCAATTAAATTTAGCTTATATCCCTGGTTTTTATTCCAGTTTGACAACGCTCGCAGGCTGTCGCCACTACCACATCCTGCATCCAAAATGGTGATAGGCGTTGATTTATCCACATTGATGTTTGATAATATTTTTTTGATACCTGATCGTAAAACCAAATCTCCTCCCAACCATCGATTGATATTTTCAATGACGTTCAGGGTGCGTTCCAGTTCCTCTCCACGCAGGTTGAAATCATCCATGATTTCTTCTTCGTTTGACCTGTTTTTAAATTTTTTAAACATAAATTTTTGTAGCGATAAACATTTTATCGTGAAAGTAAATCAAGGAGATTTTGCGTCATAGAAAGCGTTAAAAAAATGCCTTCTGTTCTTCAAAATACCATCCTAATTGTATTCCAATTAGCTTTATCTTTCGGCGGGACAAGTTACAAAAATGCGCACTATTTTTTACAGGAGATTAAAAAAAAAAACGATTTTATCTCTTCTGATAGTTCAAAGAACCGAAAATTTTTATACTCTATACTTTATCTAACATTAGCCACTTAGGAACGCGAAGTAAATAACTTAACATTCTTGAGAGGATATTTTGTTCTCATTTTTCACTTTGAAAATGCTCATTATATCGCTGCGCTAACATAAATCGCAGTTTCAAAGTAAAAACTAAGACCAAACTTTCTCT
>CAYUNA010000585.1:0-3484 GCA_964445895.1 uncultured Saprospiraceae bacterium
GATAAAATTCAAAAAAACTTTTGTTACATTGTATTTACTTTTGGAGCATAAATTTCTTTATTCCAGTACCTCCACTTGTTTGAATTTGTAAGATGTAAAGACCGTTATGCAAGCCTTCTAATGAAATATTGGTAACCGCATTTTCAAAAACTTGTAGCACTTGACCTGCCGCATTAAAAAGGGTGACTTTTTCTATATTTAAATCTTGATAATCCAATGAAATATAATTATCCGCTGGATTTGGGAAAATATGAATCACTTGTGTAACCTCATTGGAGACGTCGTTTGTATCTGATAAAAAGACCTCCGTTTCCTCATTTTCTACCAGCAAATTAAGTCCTTCACTCGTAATCGCTTCGATGTCTACGATGCGTAAAAACAGGGATTCTGGTGTCAAGTTTCCACTCGGATTTTCGTTGGCGACCAGCGCAGCGATAATCTCCTCACTCATCACAAACTCAAAAGAGGCCAATACGCCATATCCGTTAGAAGGTTGCAAATCATTTTTCACCAAACCTACTTCTACTCTACCATCTGCTTGAAATTCTTGAGTGATTGCCAACATATTTGCTTCATCGCCCAACCATGAGTTATCGGTATTTAATTGAAACGAATTAGACTCAAAAAAGGTAACATCCGACTCAATCGCAAAGGCAATCCCATATAAATCATTGACTGGATTCGCGGCATCTGCCAAAACAATATCCACTTGAATGGTTTCGCCCAAAACGAAAGTATCCAGCATTTCGAAAGACAACTTGAATACATCAACACCTGTCATAATTGGCTGATATTCAGTAGGATTCAAATGAATTGCACCATAATTTAAACCAATCACTTCAACATCTTGAAAGTTCACAACTCCGTCACCGTTGCAGTCGGCGTGCTTAGAATTAACTGAATTTGCCATCGTGTTTGTCCAGTCGTCAGCTTCTTGCCCAATCCAGTTTGTTTGTGCATCTACGCGCACCGCACCTTCCATGCCGTATGAGAGTCCGATAGACAGAATATCCCACGCATTTGCTACTCCATTATTGTTTCCATCTCCAGGGAAAACCAGACCTTGTATACAATCAGGATTGAGGTCATTATAGGTTGCAATGCCCAGAGAAACGTCGTCATATGCATCGAAAACCATCATAGCAATCTCGTCTAAATCGGTGGTACACCAACAATTTTCATTCAAATCAATCGGCAAATTAGTTGTCAAAACTGCGCCGTATTCAATGCTATTACAGATGGTATTGTTAAAAATTGTCGCACCTTGTCCACCAATTTCTAAAGCAACGGTATCGGTGGTAAAAAGGTTATCGTAGATGGATAATTCGCCAGGGAAAGTCCCTATCACTAATCCCGCTTGATTGTCGGAGAATAAAGAATTTTGCACCTCTCCTTTTATCAATTTTACACCAAATTCGCTCGAATTGGTAAAATAACTTTTATCAATAATTGCCCAATAGCCATCGAATCCGCGCTCATTGTCTGTAAAATCGCTATCGTCAATAATGGCAATTGTAATAATTTGCCCAATCGTACCGACCGCTGTGCCATTATTGGTAAAGGTGCAATTCGTGACTCGAGCGCCTTCGTTAATATCGCCAAAGGTCATTGGATTCGCAAACCCTGTACCATTGTTCTCAAAATTACAATTAATCGCAGACATTCTACCTTGCATTCCGACGATATTATCCGTAAACTCCGTATTGGAAATCGTGACCCAGTTATAACCTAATGCGCCATCAAAAACGCCTGTATTGTTATGCCTAAAAATAGCATTTGAAATATAACGATACGCAACTCCTGCACCATAGTGCATCCCGATTTTTGCGTGTTCGATAGTCACATAGTCCAAGTTGACACTAACGGAGTCAGAGGTTGTGGTCGTATTTTCGATACCATTCCATTTGTTGAGGTTCGTTGGATTAGTTTCATCAGTGGTAAAAACAATTGGTGCATTTTCTGTACCGATAGCGTGTAAATCTCCTGCCCGCAATTCAAGGCGTGTATCTGCATAAAAACGAATCGTCACACCAGGTTCAATGGTCAAGCTAGCATCTGGAAAAACGACTACATCATCAGTCACCACATAAGGGCTCTCAGCTTCTGTCCATGTTGTGGGTTCAAAAATACCACCACTAACCTCCGTTTGAGACCAACCAAATTGTAAGAAAATCAGTTGAAATAATAGTACAGGTATTAAATTTTTCATGTTTGATATTTTTAAAATTCTGACATCACAAAATTATGGAGATTATCAGATTAAATAAATTACATTTTCTGCTTTTGTGAAGTATATTTAAATTCATTCACAATACAAAAAACGAAGAGCATATCTAATTTTTCTCAAAAAGAAGTCAATTCTTGCTCAGAATTTGCCATTTCACTATTTTCTAATCGTAACAAAACGGTGCTGACCTTGTTGGCATATTTCTAAAAAATCTTTCTACTGAAGCAAAGAAAATTTTTAAAAAGCAAAGAAATAAAAAACTGGAAGTGCGGTTACAGCGAGTACAGCCGATTGTAAATAGAAATTGGTTACTTCAATAGTTAAGGAGTAAATAGTGTCTACTGGTTCGATTCTTCAATAATTGACAGTTAGGGAATTGGTAAAAAATAATCTACCCATTCTGACTCGTTACCTCCACAAGGTCGGTACAAGCCTTTTTCCATTTAATTATGTTGATATAATGAGCATTTTCAAAGGAAAAAAAAAGGCAAAAAAAAAGTCGCACCAAAGGTACGACTCACTAGCAATGATAAAATTCCACGAATATGAATATAAAATCTTTAGGTTTATTTAGGTATTAGATACTGGGTTTTAGGTATTTGGCGCTCAGCACCAGTACCTAAAATCCAATACTTTATTTTGCTACTTCAAATTTCTTATTAATCACTCCACCATTGGTGAAAGCTTTCAACACATACATACCAGTCGCAAAGTCAGACACATTTAATTCAATGCGCTTCGTTTGGATAGCACCAGAGTTGTAAATTTCTTGTCCAGTTAGGTTATAAACGACCACTTGCTCTACTTCATTGCCCAAACCATTCAAATGAACATTCAATTGGTCACGCGTTGGATTTGGATAGACTTTCAATTGGTTGGCGTCGATGAAGGTTAATTCATTATTGTCTTCCTCGTCACCGTCTAAGTCTAAGATGAAAGTCATCGTGCTGCTATTAGAAGCCGATACTTGACCTGCACCGTTCATTTCACCCATTGGGTTGAAGGAGACTTGGATTTGATTATTGTTTGGACGAAGTCCTGCAAAATCATCTACTACAATAAATTCAACCTGTCCAATAGGTCCAAATCCACTTGCAGATACGCCACTTGTTCGAGTATAACCACTATGCAACACACCCGGCGCAGCATCTTGGTTCATCGTCAAGATGGGTGAATTATAAGACATCCAACTTTCATCGTCGTAATGAATATCTACATTGGCAAACAACGCTGGCTCGTAAGGCAATTCAAAGGTAA
>CAYUNA010000586.1:0-3484 GCA_964445895.1 uncultured Saprospiraceae bacterium
AGATTTCTACCAATAGTTTAGTCGCTCTGCGCCAACCCAGTCCAATTTATTTTTTATGAGAAAACCCTTGCGACAGTTATAGTCTATTTTAAAATAACAGGCGACAATAAGTTCTCGTACGCGAACTTATTACTATCAACTTGACTTACTACTCTGGGTGCTCAAAGGTCTATTCCTTAATTATTTTTTTCACTACAATTCCCGCTGTTGTTCCTATTTTCAAATAATAAGCACCCGCACTAAGTCCCTGAATATCAAAGCTTTCCGACAGATTCGGTGTTTGCCACGTTTTTAATAATTGACCATTTAAAGCAAATAATTCGATGGCATTAATTGGCTCGGTTTGGCTTGTTTTTAAATAGAAAAAATCGCTAGTTGGAGTTGGAAAGAGTTGGAAATTATTTTCAGAAAGAATCTCTTCTGTACTGACAATAAACCATCCAAGTTCGAAGGTTTGCAAAAAGCAAAAACCTAAGTCATCACAAAATTCAAGACAAAAAGTACCACCATTAATTTCTGATGAAGTTGAACTAAATACAAGTGTATCCAAATCATTATTAACTAAATAGTCAGCTCCCTCATTCATATCCGGACATAAATCCGTAACAGAAACGATGGTGTTACCACATATTGGAAGATTAGATAATGGATATACCAGAGATTCTGACAATGTATCAGCAAAATATAGTGGCAACGTCTGAACTTCTGGCGTAACCGTCACCACCGTCGTATCTGCATACCCATCCTGGTCGGTCAAAATCACTTCATTTTCACCAACAGGCAGCAAAATCGCGCCCATTTCAACAGGAGCATCAACACAGGCAATCACGACATCTGTATAGAGACCACCATTTAATTCAATGCTCATTAATTGGTTTAAATCATTTTCAGCAAGTGGCAAACAGTATTCAATCAGGTCACAAGTCGGGGCAGCAATAACATCATCGTCTAAAAGAATAAACGGCGGTGTAAATACGGTTAAATCCAGGGTTACCAAGCTATCACAGCCATTGACATTTGTGAAAACTTGTTCATAAATACCCGTTGCGCTCAATAAGTTACCATTAAAATCATAAACCTCACCTTCGTCAATAGTGATGGCTAAAAGTGTAGTTGGCGATTCTAAAAAAGTTAATTCAATCGTAACTAAAGAATCACAACCTGCCTGATTTTGATATAAAATCTCTGCCGACGGGTTATTAATATCATAGACAATATTGTCGATAATGACAGATTCATTTTCACAAACAGAATACATCAAATTAGTAATATCCGCTTGCACTTCAACGGTGATTTCTCCACTACAATTTGGCCCCGCTGACACTTCATACGTCGTTGTTTCTGTAGGTAGAACGGTGATAGACAAACTCGTTTCACCTGTTGACCACAACACTGGAAAATCCCGCAATGCTTTACTGGAAAAAGTAATTGACCAATCCAATAAAGTACCAGAAAAACCCTGAGAATCGTCTCTCACCGCCAGCCTCCAGGTACCGTTGATAGGTGTATCAAGCAACCTTCGCCAATTGCCTTCTACCTTGAAATCGCCTGTAAAACCTGACATTTCACCAGCACTACAATCATATCCTAATGGAATAATGTCCGTCAATACCGTCGTCGCAGTTGGAGTAAAACAGGTATTGGTGTAATCGTCACAATCCTGTCCATTATCCGTCGACAATTCCAAATAACTGCCATCCGGGGCAAATAAATACAAATCCAAATCATCTAAAAAACTATGGTCAATATTGAGACAAATGGATTCAATAATATCTAAGGTCGATAATTTTTGAAATGGCACACCGCTTACGTCGATGTTTGAAAAGATATGACCAGGTAAAGATGCAGGTAGTTCAAAATCTTCTGTATTTTCAAAGTAAAAGGTGGAGTCTAAGGCAGCACTTGCCACACTCAATTCGACGGGGGCAGCTTCACAAATTACAACATCATCAGGCAATTCACAGTCTACCTCATCCAAAAAGTAAATGAAGTATTCTTCAAATACAACATGTGCCGCATCAAAGCGCATTTCAATATATTCAAAAGCCTCAGCATTCCCATCCATAGTTGGCGTGATTGACCAATTGAGGAGGTCAGTGGCAGTATTAATAACGCCTGAAACCGGCAACGAACTTTGGTAATCTATACCGTATTCCGCTGTTCCGCCAATTTGATAAGTGACAGGAAAAAGCAACGAATTTGTCCCTGAAAAATCAAATGGAATATCAATTGTTCCGCCAGACTCAACCAACGCACTCACCACGTCAATGTCCGTATTCACTACTAATGAATCCGAACCGAAGCTCTCTGCTGCCAGGAAAAGAGCAGAGTCAAAAACATTGTCACCGCCGTCACCAATGACAATTTCAAGCGTATAAATTTCCCCTGGAATCACCTGCGCTACCGAATAGAATACATCCAAAAATCCGTTATATACGGGTTGTGTACTCGTTTGATTATTGTCATTATATAAATCCTCAAATTGAGGTGGGCAGGCTGCGCCATTTTCAGGATGTACATTATTGATTGCTACCGGAATAGTGGTATCAGGAACTAAAGCGATGTTTATTCCGCCATTTTCGTAAGGTCCTGAAATCCCAGGTCCACTAATAAACAAGCCCATAGCATCATTAAAAGCGGTACAAGCAAACTCTGGATATTCTTCAGATGCAAATACATATTGGAAGCGCACAGAATCCGAACTCGCCATGAATTCGATGAGAAATCGCCCAACATCATTGGTCGAATTAGTCACTGCAATGGTTGATAAACTCGGTGATTCTACAGAAGAATTATTGTCGCTTGAAGCAAAATTTGTTCCTACACCATCTGCGCCAAAGGGCCCATTTGAACCGTCACTTGCAGCTCGTCCTGTTGATAAAACGATGCCCTCATCTATCCCAAAATGACTAAAGCCATCTTTGAATTCTCCTACGGCAATCTCGTCACCTTCGTAAGTGACATTCAACACATCAACACCTTGATTTACAAAGACTTGTGATAAAATATCTTCCGCAGAAAACAAACCGGGAATTGTTGGATTGACTTCTAAAGGCTGGGCAGATAGGTTTTGAAAAAAGAAAATTGCAATAAAAAGTGAACAGTAAAGTCGTAACTTCGGATTAGTCATTGGTGTGATTTTTTTAAATTAGAAAACGGTGAATATTGGGTGCTTGAACCATTTGATTCTCCTATTTGGAAAGTGAGAAAATCGTAAAATTTTCAAGCTTCAAAATATATAAGTGCCTCGTAGTACGGGGTTTTCAAAACTCCATTTGACATATAAGTACGCGGACATATTTATTCTTAGTTCTAAAAACCGCTAATTAATGTGTCCGGGAATTTACGCTAAGGTAGGAAAAAATTTAAGCAAAAAAAAACAAGAACCTGATGAAAGAATCAATTCTGACTTCAATTTTTTGACTGTTTTTAATTCTACTTTGGCACTTTAGAATTTGGTTTTGTTCCTTAGCTATCTTCTGTC
>CAYUNA010000587.1:0-3471 GCA_964445895.1 uncultured Saprospiraceae bacterium
AAAATGCGCTGCCGTTCATTGGTGATATAATACCCAGTCGCGGGATTCCAACCGAGACTATTTTTATAATTGTACAGCGTCTTTTCTTTAAAATTTTGTCCAGCCCACTTTGCCGATTCCCGGCAGACCGTAGTGCGTTCCACTTTTTCTCGACTGGGTAAAATGAACCAATCGAAACCAATTCTTAGCACCAATAACAAGGCGATTAAGGTTAAAAACGAGGGGCTTTTTTTATAAAAATAAGAACAACTTAAAGCTAATGTTCCAAGGCACACACTCCCCCATTTTAAATAAAAATAAGTTACTTCTTTCACATTTTCGACCAAAAAAGGTAGCGCGAGAACGGCGATTGGGGCAATGATTTTTAAAATAGCAAACGATTTTTCAATGAGATTAAATTGCCAATCGGGAGCAGTTTTTTGTTGTTCATGCAAATAAAAAAATACCGAAAATAGTAACGGAACGTGCATAAATAAATAGCGCGGATAGACTTCCACCGAAATCCAATACAACGGAATCGTCGTCGCAAATATCAACGCATTATAAGCGATAAAAGGGTGCGCTTGTAATTTCGTTTTTAGCTTTTTTTGAAATAAATAAATCACCAAAAATGACCAGGGGAGGAAGTGAAAAACCATTTCAAAAGGGAAGGAAAACAAATGCAGAAAAGTATCCAAAACCCCATATTCTACAGGCGTTCGCTTGGCAGACTCCACGAATAAGGTATTAAAAACTATACCCAAATCATTGTATTGATGATAAGCAAAATAGTAACTGCCAACGATTGTGATAAAAATACTCATTCCAAAAAAATGCGCTGGTAAAAACAGTTTTTTAAACTCTTTTTGATAAATAAAATGCGCCAATAGGGTTGTTCCCAAAAACACAATAGCTGGCAACCCTTTCAGCAAAAAAGCCAACGCCGTAAGCCCGTAAGCCAAACCAAATAATTGGTAAAATTGACCTGCTTTCCAACGATGATAAACAATCATAAACATCAAATAAATCGTCCACGAAAAACAAATATCAATCAAGCCTAAAAAAGAGTCATAAAACAGTATACGTCCGCAAGTGATAAGTGCCAAAGCGTTGATAAACGCTACCCTCTTGGAAAAATATTTTCTGGAAAAATGATAAATCGTCACCGCATACGCCAAAAGAAAAATAACCGTCGGCAGGCGCGAGATAAATTCATTGGATTGACCATATATTTTTGAAAAAACGAGCAGAATCCAGTTGTATAGCGGAGGTTTATTGTAGTAGTATTCACCGAACATCTTCGGTGTGATGTAGTTGCCTGACAAGTCCATTTCCAAAGCAACCAGCGCGCGGATGGCTTCGTCATTGATGAACGCAACCAAGCCCAAATTGATGAGTAAGGCGGGTAGCAGTAAGGCTAAAATTAATTTATAAAATAGAGAATTGGGTAAATTCAAGTTTTCTACGTTTTTTTGGCAAAAATAGGTAACTTTTTTCTGCAAAAAATGAATTATTTCACAAAAGTCAACGTTTACCCATCATTATTCAACTAAAATTCGTAAAAATGATACCTTTGCGGACTTTTAGAAAACTTACGATTTTATGAAAATACAAAAGTTTTTAAAAACTTTTGTATTCTGAAAACACAGCACCAAAAATGAATATTACAAAAATCATCCAAGAAGGAGTCGTCAATGCCGTCAAGCATTTATACGACAGCGAAATTACCGCAGAATCCGTATCGCTCAATACGACGCGCAGTGAATTTGAGGGCGACTATACCGTAGTGGCATTCGCGTATGCACGGGTAGCGCGCAAAAAACCAGAGGCGATTGCGGAAGATTTGGGTAAGTATTTGGTGGAAAATGTGGAACATATTGAGGCATTCAATGTGGTAAAAGGCTTTTGTAATTTAGTGGTTAGTGAAAAATTTTGGGTCAACTTTTTGGCTGCAGCCGCTGCTAACGACACTTACGGCACACACCCTGCTACGGGCAAAAAAGTAATGGTAGAATTTTCGTCTCCCAACACCAATAAGCCGCTGCACTTGGGGCATATCCGAAATATTCTGTTGGGCTGGTCGGTGAACAAAATGTTTCAAGCAGCTGGTTATGAGACGATTAAGACGCAGATTATCAATGACCGGGGAATTGCGGTTTGTAAGAGTATGTTGGCTTGGCAGTTGTTTGGCAATGGAGAAACGCCTGCGGATACAGGGACGAAAGGTGACCATTTTGTTGGAAAATTTTATGTGAAATTTGCCAATGAATTGAAAGCAGAATACACCGCTTGGCAGGCAACGGATGTAGCAAAAAGCGTATTTTCAAAAAAGAAAAAAGATAACCAGGACGAAGCGGCATTTTTTGCAGCGTATAAAAATGATTATTTTAACGAATATAGCAAATTGGGCGCACAAGCCAAAGCATTGCTGTTGAAATGGGAAGCCAACGACGACGATACGCGAGCCTTATGGGCAAAAATGAATGGCTGGGTGTACGAAGGTTACAACGAAACTTACAAGAATCTCGGCGTTGATTTTGACACCTTGTACTATGAATCGGACACCTATTTATTGGGTAAAGAAATCATCGCGGAAGGTTTAGAAAAAGACGTTTTTACGCAAGACGGCAAGCGAATCATGGTCGAATTGGACAATTTGGGCTTGGGTACAAAAACCGTGATTAAATCCGATGGAACGTCCACTTACACCTCGCAAGACCTCGGTACGGCGCAGGTTCGATATAAGGAATACGGTACAGAACGAATGGTTTATGTCGTCGGTGATGAACAGATTGCGCATTTTCAAGGCGTTTTTGAGATTTTAAAACGAATGGGCGAACCGTATGCGGATGGCTTGTTTCATTTGGCGTATGGAATGATTGATTTGACGACAGGGAAAATGAAATCGCGGGAAGGAACAATTGTTGATGCCGATGATTTGATGAAAGAAGTGATTGGCGAAGCACGAGATAATGCTCAAGAGCGAGGTGAATTGGTAGATTTGTCTGAGGCTGAACGAGAAGATATTTATCGAAAAATTGGTTTAGCGGCGCTGAAATACTTTATTTTAAAAGTGAATCCGCAAAAACGCATGACCTTTAATCCAACCGAATCATTGGATACACAAGGGAATACCGGACCTTACATTCAATATTCGTTTGTGCGAATCACGGGTATTTTAAAACGAGCAGCGAAAGAAGGCGTTGACTTTTCTAAAGCATCGCAATACACTGATTTGCAGCCACTTGAAAAAGATATTTTAAATCAATTGTATCAATATCCAGGTTTGGTTTTGCAGGCAGCAGAGCAATATGAACCGTCGTTGATTGCCAATTTCTGCTATGCTTTGGCGAAGAATTATAGCAAATTCTGGCATGATGTTCCTGTATTTAATGCAGAGACAGAAGAGGCAAAGGCGTTTCGGTTGACACTTTCTAAGATGGTGGGGAAGGTGATTGAGAAGGGGATGGATTTGTTGGGGGTGGAGATGCC
>CAYUNA010000588.1:0-3470 GCA_964445895.1 uncultured Saprospiraceae bacterium
TTAAGTCATTCACCGTTTTATCCATTACAAAATGAAATCTAAACTTCTTCTCCTCCTCATCGCCCTAATCACCGCCTTCGCCATCTACAAAATTTGGTTTGCAGAAAATGAAATCGTATCTATTCTCGTTTTTTCTAAAACAGAAGGCTACCGACACCAATCTATTGACGCTGGAAGAACAGCATTGTGGGAAATGGCAGATGCCAACGGTTTTCAGATAGATACCACCGAAAATTCAGAAATTTTTCAGGAAAGTGAACTAAAAAAATACAATGTAGTCGTCTTTTTAAACACCACTGGAGATATTTTGAATGAAGCGCAACAACTGGAATTCAACCGATTTATTCAAGCAGGTGGTGGCTTTGTGGGCATACATTCAGCAGCAGATACGGAGTATGATTGGCCTTGGTATGGTGATTTAGTAGGCGCTTATTTTAAAAATCACCCCAATGACCCGAATGTGCGAGAAGCCACTTCTACCGTCGTCGATAATACGCACGATTGCACCAAACACTTACCTCAAAAATGGACGCGAATGGATGAATGGTATAATTATAAAGACATTCGTGACCACATCAAAGTATTGCTAAACTTAGAAGAGTCCAGCTACGAAGGAGGTGAAAATGGCGACAACCACCCCATTGTTTGGCAACATGAAATGGATGGCGGGCGCGCTTGGTATACGGGTATGGGGCACACGGATGAAACCTTTGCCGAACCCGATTTTTTAAAAATGCTGCAAGGAGGAATTGAATGGGCGGCAGGCGAAAAAAAGCTAGTGAATTATAATTTAGCAACCGTTGCACCAGAAGAAAATCGTTTTGAAAAAATTATTTTAGCTAAAAACTTAAATGAGCCAATGGAACTGGAAATGTTGCCCGACGGACGCATCATTTTTATTGAAAGACATGGTGATATTAAAATTTTTAACCCGGAGAAAGATACAACTGAAATTGTCAATACCCTACCCGTCTTTTCCAAATTGGAGGACGGATTAATGGGCATGGCTTTAGACCCAAATTTTGCTAAAAACCAATGGATTTACCTCTACTATTCGCCTGTAGATGTAACCTATAATTTACTCTCGCGCTTTGATTTTGATGGTAAAAAAATCGTATTGGATTCTGAGAAAAAAATGCTTGAAGTAGCTACTCAACGCGACACCTGCTGCCACTCTGGCGGTTCGGTTGAATTTGGTCCAAATGGCGACCTTTATTTATCTACTGGTGACAATACAAACCCATTTGAATCAGATGGTTACGCCCCGATTGATGAGCGTAATAAACGCAAATATTTTGATGCACAACGCACCTCGGCCAACACTGCTGATTTGCGTGGAAAGGTGCTCAGAATTCATCCCGAAGCAGACGGAACTTATACGATTCCGGATGGCAATTTATTTCCAAAAAATGATTCAAAAAGTCGCCCTGAAATCTACGCGATGGGCTGCCGCAATCCGTTTAGAATTCACATTGATAAACATACTGGATTTTTGTATTGGGGAGAAGTTGGCCCAGATGCTGGAAAGGATAGTTTGGGCATCGGTCCAAAAGGTCATGATGAAGTCAATCAAGCACGAGCAGCTGGCTTTTTTGGCTGGCCCTATTTTGTAGGAAATAACAAACCTTATTTTGGACGAGATTTTAAAACGGGCAAAACGAATAAAGAACCATTTCAAGATGATTCCCCTTTGAATAACTCTGCAAATAGTGATGGACAACCGAAATTACCGCCTGCTAATCCTGCCTATATTTGGTATCCTTATGGGTCTTCGGATGAATTTCCATTGGTTCAAGAAGGTGGTCGAAATGCAATGGCTGGACCTGTTTTCTATCATGCAGATTATGTTGATAATGAAGGTCGCTATCCTGAATATTACGATAAAAAATTCTTCATTTATGATTGGATGCGTGGTTGGATTATGGCAGTTACGCAAGATGAAAATGGTGATTACAAACGCATGGAACGCTTTATGCCCAATACCGAATTTTCGCGGCCGATGGATATGATTTTTAGTCCAAAAGGTGATATTTATATGCTCGAATATGGTACAACCTGGAATGCTGCCAATGAAGACGCGACACTTTTTCAATTAAAATATAATTCAGGAAATCGAACACCGAAGATTAATTTAGACATTAATAAAACAGCAGGTGCTGCCCCTTTCTACGTACAATGTCTAGCTGATGAGACGATTGACTATGACGGTGATAAAATGAATTTTAAATGGTATGTCAATGATGATAAAATCAAATCAACGGATAAATTTTTCAATTATGAATTTGAAGATGCAGGCATTCACAAAATCCGCCTGGTCGTGGAAGATTCAGAAGGCAATATGAGTGAAGAAACTACGGAAATTTTAGTCGGTAACGAACCACCGGCATTAGCATGGAAATTTGACGGCAACCAAACTTTCTTTTTTGATAATGCGGGTATAAATTATACTGTTGACATTAAGGATATGGAAGATGAAGAAATTGACGAAAACCGCGCCGTCGTCAGCATTGACTTTCTTGAAAGAGGGTTTGATATGAACCAAATTGCCCTTGGTCATCAGGCACAACAAGAAGCTTCTCAGTTCATTGTCGGTAAGCAATTGATGGAAAAATCAGACTGCCGTGCCTGCCATGCTATTGATAAAAAAGTGGCTGGCCCGAGCTATCAGGAGATTGCAGAAAAGTATAACAATAGCCCTGGCATTACTCCGGTTTTGGCGCAGCGAATTATCAAAGGTGGACAAGGCATCTGGGGCGAACAATTGATGTCTGCACATCCACAGTTGACTACTGGAGAGGCAGAATTAATGGTCAAATACATTCTATCCTTATCCAAAGATGCAAATAATAATAAAGGTATGCCACTCGCAGACCGCTATGTTTTTGACCAACATCAAGCAGGCACAACAGAAGGAAATTACGTGCTAAACGCTAGTTATACTGATGGTGGCAATGATAAAATTCAACCATTATCCGTCTCTGAAATGATTGTTTTACGCCCCAATACCATCCAGGCAGTAGACTTTGATGATGAGAACGGTACAGAGGTAATGAACATCAAAGCGGGCGACTATCCAGGCGTAAATGAAGACCTCACAATTGTAGTGGGTGACGAAGGCGATTTTCTACTTTTCAAAGATTTGGATTTGACAGATATTGCAGGTTTGGAAATAATGGCGAGCGCAATGTCTATGGCATTACAAGGTGGTGTACTTGCTTTTCGATTGGATAAAATTGACGGTAAGCCATACGTCAATATTCCAATTAAAGCAACCCTCACGCCCTCCACTTCACCTCTACAAAAAGCAGTAAATCCAGTAAAAGGCAAGCACGATTTGTATGTAATTTTTCGAGCAGCAAATAAGGGTGATGGCAAACCAGTGGCGGCGTTATTGAGTTTAAAATTTAAGCGAGGACTGGAGTGAACGCCTTAATTTTACTAAAAAAAAACACGTGGCTGAAGCATTATAA
>CAYUNA010000589.1:0-1708 GCA_964445895.1 uncultured Saprospiraceae bacterium
ACGCGCATTGCTTTTATTGGAGGTCGAAAATTTGCAATTTTCTCCCTCCTTAAAAGCCAAAAAAACTTTTGTTACACTGTATTTAAGTACCTCGTAATAAGTAACGTATAGTGATTAATCGAAAATCAATCCAAAATTATCGACGCGAATTTAGCGTTTTTGCACCGATTAATCTGTCATATCGGCTACCAAATGGGCTGTGATATATCAAGATTAAGTACTCGTTTTCCGTCTCATGCCAAGAACCTTCCGTCGTTTCAAAATCGGGAATATTTTTACCTTTTGGTTTTTCAGCGTACATATAATCATAGTACCCTTGCTTCAATTCTACCTTCGCAACGTAGGAATTCACGGCAGGATTGAAGGTCATTTTAAATTCTTCTTTAAATTGCCAATCCGATAATGCGCCATAAATGTAAATGTCCGAATCATAGTATTCTGTCGGAGATTTTAAGGTAAAAAATACATTACCATAATCAGATTCCAAATCAGCATCACGTTGCCATTGCGCATTAAAAAACGAACCACTTCGGCGCACCCGCATATTCACTTGTTCGCCCGCGGCATTGATTACGGTCGAATCTTGCTGCTGATTGAGATTAATGTTGCGCCCATCCCGATTTTCTATAATAAAATGCCCGTTGCTATCCACCCAATCAAAATAAGTTTCGCCACGCCGTTTTTCTTCTGTAAATAAATAAACATCGATTTTATCGTCGCTTTTTTCAATCGTATGAATGCTGGAAGTCCGAATATCAAAACCACGAATATCCGCATACCGAAATTCCTTTCCAGCAAGAAAAACAAACTTATTTCGATAGTCAAAACTTTGGGTTTCGCCTCGATTAAATTTCGGCTTCACATTCTTGATTGCCGTCTGCCAATTGCCATTTTGCAAAACAGTCGCCGACAACTCCCCCATTGGATTTCTAATATCATAACTTTCGTGATTCACAAAAAATTCCAACTCCTGATGTGTCCGATTTTTATCTACCATCGCCGGACGCATCATTCTGCCCGTCACCTCCGTAATTGGGTCAACTACGATGAATCGACGCGTTAATGCCAATTTTTTTTCATCTTCGTCTTCATACACTTTTAGCAGATAATTACCAGAAATCAAGATTTGAATATCTTCATTTGGAAACGTCAAACTATAATGCGTAAATAACGCTGTTGTGTTGAAAGAATAATCAAACTGCTCAATGTCTTCCTCTCCAAATCCCTCCAGGTATTGCGATTCTGGGAGGTCAGAAGATTCCCAGTCCTTGGTGCAATGTTCAATGGTATAAATATAGCTTTTGATGTCCGCACGCAACTCATCGAAGCTCAATCGTAGCTGACCTGAAGACCCTAAAAATAGGATGGGATAGGAAATTGGGTAGCCATTGATGTTGAGTTTGACGGATTTGATATTGGGGTTGTAGGTCCAGTCTTGGTAACGGATGTTTTCGTCTTGGGCTGAAATTTTGCAAGTCAACAAAAGGAATAAAGTAATGGAAAAGATATATTTCATTTAAATTATTTCGTTTCAAATTAAAAATAGGATTTGTCAATAGAATTTACTTTTTCAATAAACTTTTTAGTTCCTCTTGAAAAAACGTTCCCTTTTAATTCTACTGACTTGTCATTGTAAATAACAGTAAAATGATAAAGCGGCACATGAGTCATTCCGGGAGTATGTTCAACATCACAATCTACATAAATC
>CAYUNA010000589.1:1808-3465 GCA_964445895.1 uncultured Saprospiraceae bacterium
CCATGAATGTTCACGATTTCCAATTGCTCGTCATGCTTCAGGTACTTCCGTAATTTGGTTACAAAAACGTCCATACTCCGCGCGGTGAAATAATTGTCTTCGCCCCAAATCTTCGTCAACGCCACTGAACGCGGTAAGACATCATTCATATACATCGCAAACATGCGAAGCAATTGCGCCTCTTTTGGAGACAATTTATATTTTTCTGTATCGGGTTGGTCTGCATTATACGTCAAAATCCGCAATGGGAAATTGAAGTGATATTTACCAATATTGAACTCTCGAATTTCTTCGCGCGGGTCAGGCTTAGCTGCACTTCGCTTCAAAATTGCTTGAATTCGATACAATAATTCTTCAGAATTAAACGGCTTGGTGATGTAATCATCTACGCCAATTTTGAAGCCTTTCAGCACATCGTCTTTCATCGTTTTGGCAGTCAGCATAATGATTGGCGTCTCGCCTTTCGCTTCCCGAATTTCTTTTGCCAAAGTAAATCCATCCTTTCTTGGCATCATCACATCGAAGATACAAAGGTCGAATTCACCTTTATTATAGGTTTCCAATCCCATTTGACCATCTGTGGCCAAAGTGACATCGTAATCGTGCATTTCTAAATAAGAGCGTAAAACGTCGCCAAAGTTCATGTCATCTTCGACAAGTAAAATTCTACTATTATTGGTTGTTGACATAATTGAATGTTTTGATTATCGCGATTGTTTGATTAACTGTATTCTTTGGATTGATTCGATTGTACATAATCGAGTCAATCGAAATAATCAAGAGAATCGAATCAATCAAATTAATCCTTTCCTTGTTTAAATGGAAAAAACAGTGTAAAACTACTTCCCTTTCCTAAGTCCGATTTGACATTTATCTGCCCTTTGTGAGCGACAATCATGGCTTTGACATAACTCAAACCCAATCCAAATCCTTTCACGTCGTGGCGGTCACCAGTATGAACGCGGTAAAAACGGTCGAAAATATGCTTCCGTGCTTCCTTGCTCATTCCAATGCCTTTGTCGGTTATTATAACTTGAATTCCATCGTTCACATTGCGTGTAGCGACAGAAATTTCTGGTTTTTCGGGAGAATATTTATTTGCATTGTCCAATAAATTGTTGACAATGTTAGAAACATGGGTCAAATCTGCTTCTACAATTGGTTTATCAGCTTGTAAGTCAGTCGTTACTGTTCCTTCTTTTCGCTCGACAGATAAACTGATGTTTTCCGTTGCTCGTCCGATGATTTCGTGAAGGTTGACATCCGTGAGTTTTAAACTAAAATCCTTCTTGTCTAACATGGCCATTTGCAAAACCTTCTCGACTTGATTGTTCATTCGAACATTTTCTTGCTTGATAATATTGGCAAAACGTTTTACCTTCTCAGGATTACCCGCAATCTTTGGACTACTAATAGAGTCGGTCGCCAAAGAAATGGTGGCAATCGGCGTTTTAAACTCGTGTGTCATATTGTTGATAAAGTCGCCTTTCATCTCAGAAACTTTTTTCTGCTGAATGATGACCGAAATCGTATACGCGAAACAAAACAAGATGATTCCTGTAAATAAGATGCTCGCCAGCAAGTTTTTCCACACTGATGACCAAACGAAGCTTGCTTTTTCTGGAAAAAACAACATCAGCATCCCCGGCGAATTCAC
>CAYUNA010000590.1:0-3453 GCA_964445895.1 uncultured Saprospiraceae bacterium
CGAAAGAAAACTATACAATACCCTTCCAAACACTGCCTTATTTTAGTAACTTATGTTATACGTTTGTGGGATTCTCAAGGTAGTTTTAATAGTTTTACCAGAGTCTCAAAACAATTTTAAAATCTCAAATCTTCAGTTATTAGCCTCTAAAATTAGAACATAAACTACTAAAAATCAACGTTTTAAATAAATCCATTTCTGCAAATAAATATTTAAATATCTTAATAAAAACACAGCAACAATTAAACCTTTTAGCCAATTATCAATTTAAATATTTAAACTACTACTTTCATTAACGCAAAAAAGGATAAATATTTTTCAGCTTAAATTCCTAAATATTTAAACTATTTACTGTACATTTGCATAAACAAATAGTTTCCGAAATATTTAATCAAGAAGTTGTGAAAACATTTTAATATTTTTTAGTTTTATTGGTCAATTGTTTTATTTAAAAAATAGGTAAATGGATATTTAATTAAATATTAAATGGTTTTATTTTTCAAATATTTAAATGATTTATCACAGAAACGATTAAATATTAAATGGTTTTATTTTTCAAATATTTAATCAATTAATCAAAAAAGCACATGGCAGTTATTATTAGCATTGCTCATCAAAAAGGGGGCGTTGGAAAGTCAACTTTAGCCATCAATCTATCAAGCTATTTTCGTCGCAATGAGATTGATTCAGCGGTTGTTGATGCGGATGTTCAGGGGTCGATTACTAGCTTAGTTCAGACTTATGGAGAGCACAACCAATTTGAGGATATTAAATTGATTCCTCGTTCTGAATTCAATAATTTCACAGAATTGGAAGACCGCGAAGAAGAGGTTTTAGTCATTGATACCCCACCCTATTTATCGGCTAACCTGCAGGAAATTTTCGCGATTTCTGATTACGTTTTGATTCCTACGAAGGCTGGCGTTTTTGATATGTTTGCGGTAGAAGGCACGCTTGAATTGGTGGAGGCGCATCCTGAGCTTCGAGTTGGTGTGGTTATCAATATGACAAACAAATCGGAAAAATTTCGACATGAAATCAGAGAGCATCTGAGTGCGAAGAATGTTGATGTGTTTGAAACAGAAATCTTCAAAAGAATTGAGTTTCAGCGCAGCTTGCTTACGGGCAGTATCTTTTCGGGCAGTGATTGGAAAGCGAAGGCAGAGATAACCAATTTGGGAGAGGAAGTATTGAGTAAGTTACAATCTGTTGCATAAATATTGATTAATTTAAATATTTAAACTAATAAATATTTAAACCTATACCCTTTTAATTGTTTTAATATTATTACAAAATGATATTTTTACATTTTTTAATTTAAATATTTAATCAACTCCCTTTTTGTTAGGATAGTTGTAAAAATGTTTTTACATTTAACCATTATTATATTTAAATATTTAATCAAATAGCCTTTTAAGAACGCGAAATTAATAACCTCAAATTCTTGAAGGCAAGAAAGTATATTAGACTTGTGTGTAAACAAATCTATTAAATCTAAAAGAAATCATTATGGCAGATAAAATTTCATCCGCTAAATCAAAACTTGGGGCAATTAGTCGAAAGAAAACAGAACGGAAACAAGTTAGCATTCCGAAACCTGTTGTTCAGGAAGCAAAAATTCCGAATAGGGTAGGGCGACCCACGTTTAAAGAATCGGGGGTAAAATACGTGAAGGTCTATACGCAGATTCCGGATAGCTATCGGGATGCGATTAAGATGTCATTGCTGACCAAATTTAAGGGAAAATATAAAACGCAGGACGAAATCATCAATGCAGCGATTTCTGAGTTTTTAGAAAAGTATCAATTGATGTAAATATCGGGTCTTACAGTGTCACATTTTTTTCACTTTCAGACTATAATTATCCCTTAAAAATTAAATTAAAAGGGTAATCAGCCCGAAAAAAATTAAATTTAACCCTGTCACATATATTAAATTCCCCCTAAATAGGGGGTAAATAAAATGGGATTGCCAACTTTTAATAAAAGGATTCTATGAAAAAGCTCAAAATAGAGGACGATTATATCAAATTATCATTGGTGGATGACCAGACTTATCTTTGCTTAACCGATATGGCAAAAATAAATGGTGGACATCATTTGATTCCAAAATGGATGAGTACACAGGAAGCGCTTCGATTTTTGCGTGCCTGGGAGATGAAGTACAATGCAGATTTTGATGATGATGAGTATGCCCGCATTTTAGCTGATATTCAGAATCCCAACTATGAACTTTCAGTGGGTCGGTGGATTGAGCGAACTGGGGCGGTTGGTATCAAGTCATATAAGGGACGAAGTGGCGGCACTTATGGACATTCTTCGATTGCGCTCCGTTTTGCAGCTTATATCAATGTACATTATGAATTATTGGTTTATGAAGAATTCGAGCAATTAAAAGAGAAATTATATGCAGCGAAAGGCTGGAATGTTCGCCGTGAACTTTCGCGCATGAATTACCACATTCACGCGGAAGCAATTCAATCTAATTTGATTCAGTCAGGACAAACCAACCGACAGCGGAGTATTATTTTTGCTAGTGAAGCAGACATGATTAATCTGGTTGTTTTTGAACAGACTGCTCGGGAATGGCGGCAAGCCAATCCAGACAAAAAAGGAAATATTCGAGACCATGCCACAGGTGTCCAGTTGACACTCATTGCCAATCTGGAAACACACAACGCCCGCTTGATTAAGTACGGAGAATCAAAAAGAGAACGGTTTGCTCATCTCTTAGAGATTGCTAATGATGAACGACCGATTCTGGAAGAAAGAATGAAGAAAATCCTTCCGCCAAAGAGGTGATTTTATTAAAAAAAAAGCGAGTTCATTCAACCTTGACAATGCGAAACTACTAGCCTCAGATTCTTGACGGCAGATTTTAACTATAACTTTTTTAGGACTTTTCATTATTAAGAACCGAAGGCTATTTAGTTCGCGTTCTTAAGTTCTACTTTGGCACTTTAGAATTTGGTTTTGTTATTTTAAAGTGCCAAAGTAGAATTAGAGAGTTTTGAGCATTATTTTTGATACAGTACCCTAACTATAACTTTTTTAGGGAAGATAAAATACTTCGTTTTTAAGCCATTTTTTATGCTTCAACTGAAATAGGTAAGTAAACCAGCGTTTTTATGCCTAAAAGCATCTAAAAACGTAATTTTGGCATAGTTCTTTAGCAATATCATAAAAAATGAGCGATAGTTTATATTTATTGTTAACTATAACTTTTTTAGGACAAGGAAAATTTATCCTTTTCAAGTAAGAACTATAACTTTTTTAGGACAAAAAAAAGACCTGTATTTCTCTAACTATAACTTTTTTAGGGATATGCAAGCCCTTTAATTTACTGTGATAAATGTGTAGAAGTGCCTTATTGTTTTTTAAAGAATAGGCTATAACAATTCTGGCGGTGTACCAAATGTAATGCTATAATTCTTTAGCTATCATCAGTCCGTCC
>CAYUNA010000591.1:0-3451 GCA_964445895.1 uncultured Saprospiraceae bacterium
CTACCAATAGTTTAGTCGCTATGCGCCTTTTAGTTTTTATGAGAAAGCCCTTTTATTAAATACTACATTTATATTTTAACCACTTTTTTCACCAGTATTCTGCCCTCTATTTCAAACACTAAATAATAAACGCCGCTATTTAAAAACGCCATATCCCAATTTATATTTTCGTTCAAAAAGGTGGTATTCTGCTTTTGTTTAATCACCGTCCCAAGAGCATCCACTAAGGTCAAATTTACAACTTGTCGTTGATTTAAAAAGAAGTCAATCTGTAAATTATCCGTTACAGGATTCGGGAAAACCAGAATGTTAAAATCATCACTTGGATTTGAATTAACGGCAGTTGGTTCTTCAAAAATTACCAAAATTTCTTGTATGGTCGAATGGCTACAACCTGAAGAGTCTGAAACCATTAAGCTAACTTGATGCAGTCCTGCTTCTGTGAAATTATGTGTAGGATTTTGTTCTGTACTACTCACACCATCGTCAAAATTCCACAGCCAAGTTACGGCATTAGTTGAAATATCCATAAAAACAGCCTCACCAGTTTCATCTAAGTTTAAATCAATAGTCGTTGCTGAAACGGTAAAATCTGCATGGGGTACAATCTCCGCAGGCTCAACTTCGATAGGAACAGGTGTGCGAATACAAGGGTTTTGATATTCAATTTCCCAATCGTAGTACAATGGAAAAACGTCTTCTCCAAGAATGCCAGTTCCTTTAATAATTGTACAAACACCGTCGATTTCGTAAGGAAAATCAGCTGGTTCGGTATTGGCGTGGAGTGATCTGGCAATACCTTTACTTAAAACATGTCCTTTACCAATTGGTACGTTGAAATTCAAATTGGCGCGCACCCAACCAGCATCTACAAGGACTACTGTTGAACCCAGGGTATTACCCTCCGCATCACGCAAATTTATTTGACGACCACCTGCTTCTTCTGCATATACGAGCACGGATTTTAATTTGAATTCGGTATGCGCATCAAAGATTAATCCGACGTCCTCTTCCTCAACTTCAACTCCTGAACTTGCGTCAAATTCGCCAGGCCCAACGGTTTCTGTATAGGTGGCATCGGCAAAAAAAGTGGTTGATTCTGTTAAGTCATCCGTTAAGAAGAAGTTTCCTTCTCCTAATAAATTACCATCTATTGCTTCGTCATACCATGCAAAAGTTGCCGTTCCATTGCCGTCATAATTAGCTTGCAAAAGCGCGTTAGAATTTTCACAAATCGTATTATTCTGAACCGCAAAAGCATCAATCAATGGACGATTTACTGACAAGACAGGACGTTCCAATTTATTGTTGGAAAGTCGTTCATCAGGCAAGTTATTAGCTTCTATAATTTCTACTTTAAAAGAGTGTTCTCCCATTGGAACAGTTAGTGGTAATAATTTAAATTCTGCCCGTTCGGAAGGTAATAATGTTCCTTCCCAAGAATAAATATCAGCTACTCCCGCCGCTTCATATTGTATTTTAAAAGAAAAAATCGTGTCGGTACCCGCATTTTCGACCAAAACGTCTGCTATAACCTCATTGATACAAGAAACATTACTGGTTTGAAAATCAACCAACATTAAATCGTTGTTTCGATAAGGTGAAACTGGCGTATGACCCAAATCCAGTAAATAATTAAATGCATTTTCAACATTGATAACGCCCATTCCAAAAATATTATCTTCGCCAACCGATCCAAGGTCAATACACGAAAAGTATAAGGCTTCTTTCAATTCTTTACCCGTTAATTCTGGAAAAGCTTCTTTTAATAATAATATACAACCCGAAACATGTGGTGCTGCCATTGACGTTCCACTGAGATTACCATACGTTGCATTTGGACGTGCCGAACGCACATTCACACCTGGGGCTGAAACTTCTGGCTTGATTAAAAGAGAGCCATCGCCACCACAAATAGATGGCCCGTGGCTAGAAAAATTAGCAATTGGCAAGCTGGCAACATTTCCATCGAGTGCAGCTACGGTGAATGAATTGACTAGATTGACATTAATATTATGTGGTGCAGTGATGGTCATGGGCCCAGGACCGGCGTTACCTGCCGAAAAAACGACCGCAATACCTGCTGCTTCCATCGCTTCTAATAAGGGAACATAGATACTTTCGCAATCTTCGCCTTCGATAGATGGGTCGTACCACGAGTTGTTAATCACATCTGGAATGTCATCCACTGTATCAGGATTGCTATCGGGGTCAAGTGACCATTCAAAAGCGGCAACCTGGTCAACCGTACCGATTCCATTAGAAATGGTAGCTGCTGCAATCCATTGAGCATTAAAAGCTACTCCAACGGTATCATTCTGGGTGCGGTCAAGTCCCATCATCGTGCCATTTACATGCGTACCATGTCCATTGGTGTCAAAGGGTTTTCCATCGGGAATGGCTGCCATAGTCATCGTATCAAATTCGAACCAGGCTGCCTCATCTCCCGAAAAAAGTCCTCGATAATTGGTCTCAAAGGCAGGGTGTCGAGGGTCAACGCCTGTATCATGACAAAAAGCCAATTGTCCATAACCGGTATAGCCCAAATTCCACATAAACGGTGCGCCGACGACTTCGAGTCCAGGCTCAATACCATTGGGTTCGACTGGTGGGGCGATGGTTTCGACGGTCGCATTTTCAATTTTTAGTGGACTGTTGAAAGTTATCCAGGCGATATCACGACGGTTACTCAACGTTGCAATCATCGCTGGTTTAGCTTTGACATAAATTAAGTTGGCAATCCAAAACGAACGAATAGAATTGGGTAATATTTCCGGTTGGGTTTGCAAAAACTCCAATAGTTCTTTTTGAGTATTTGCTGCGTTGTCTTTTAGGTGTTGTGTCACAATTTTCGGTCGTTCATTGACTGAGGTTCGATTTTTATCGAAATTTTCTACCAATTGTGAAAAATTAACCTGATTTTCGAGCAAAATTAGAATAGGTTGATACGCTTCTGGTTCTTCGGCTATTTTTTCTAAAACAGATTGAGAAATTACTGATTCATTAAAATCTTGTGAAAAAAGAGTCAAAGGTGCTAGTAAAAAGCAAAGCAGCAAAATTCGCATGATGTGGATAGTTTTATTTTTTGTAATCACCAAAAGTAACAATATCCCGCAATTTATTATCTTTGAAAATGCAAAGAATACGACCAATCGAACTGTTTTTAATTCAAGTATTCCTCTACGGCTTACTTTGGGTCTGGAATGACTATCTGGCGACGCTACTTTCTGCCACTTTTGCAGTGATTGCTTTTTGTGTTTTGATTGTTTCCCTTATCGCCGAATTGCTGGAACGGTCAAAAGTGCCACGCTGGTATTTTTGGGGTATGGCGATTTCGGTAGTTGCACCTATTTTGACTGCATTATTATTTGTCGGATTGATGGGGGGAGAGTTGTCTTGGTTGGCGTTTTGATAGACAGAAGTGTTTTTATAGCTGTCAACTATTTAGGAA
>CAYUNA010000592.1:0-3431 GCA_964445895.1 uncultured Saprospiraceae bacterium
TACGAAATTATGTTTTCTTTTCTACCAATACCAATTTCATCTTATCCGCTTTGGTAACTTTCTGATAGAATGCTCGTAAATCATTATACCTTTCCGCAGGTAATTCAATTGGTAGGATTTTCAATTTTCGAGTATAAACCAGTTGTCCAGCCTCCGCATTAGATTCCACTTTTAGCGTATATTCTCCAAATTCAGAAGTTAAATTCATCGTTTCATTTGGAATACTTTCAACCTCATAACCTTCTGGTAGTTTCAGCGTAATTTCATCAGACTCGACATAGCCCCGACTCACCACTACGGGATGATGTCGTTCTTGTAAGGCATCAGGCACATCATCAAATCTGCTGATACAATTGGCAGGAACAAACATTCGTTTACCGCCTTTCGACCCATATTTTCTGACCGAGACTTCGTAAGTTAAGAGTGCTTTTGGATAGTTACGTTCCGTTTGAATTTCCAGTTTTTTGATTTCGCAAGAAGGTAAATCAGTGGTGTATAAAAACCATTCTTTCCATTTTTCTTGTGAATAATTCTGTTCTAATTCTCGTAGTAGTTCTTGTTTTGGACCTGTATATAGACTGGAATTAACAATCTTCGCAGCTCCATTTTCATCCAATTGAATAGTTGACTTACGGGTCACAGCATTTTTTTCAAGGGGTGTTGCTGGCGTTTTTGCCAATTCTCCGCCATTTTCTGTAATTAACAAAACCGTACGGTCATCCGTAAACGAACCAAGATAATTGGTTGGGTAATAATTTTGAGTACATTCCAGCCAAATATTTTCGGAAGGTACGTTTAGAATCATATGGTTAAAATCAGGATAACTGAAATCTTCGGGATGTCTCATTTTAGTGCTTTCCACATCGCCTTCCACCAAAACGGGATAGGACTCAATCCCAACAGTTGCCAACAAAGATTTCGTATAATAAGACAATGCTTTGCAATCCCCATATTTATTTTTGTCCACATACTCGGCATCAAAAGCCTGCCAGCCACCAATTCCCAATTGCACACTAACATAGCGCATATTGTCTTGTACATATTTATAAATGATGTCCACTTTCTCTGCATTTGTCGTGGCATTTTCGGTCATTTTTTTGATTTTAGCAATGGTTCCTTGAGGTAAATTATTGTGTTTTTTATTTAACTCTGCCAAAAAAAGTCCATAATCTTTCCAGGTGGACATATTGCCTACATGACCTTCCACTTTAAACTGTTCTGGCACAAAAGCAATGTACGGATACACATTGTTTGTGATTGGCATCAAAGGTTCATCTTTAAAAGGGGGTATATTTTTTTTGTTAAATTTTAGCGTTTTATAGCCATTAGAATTATCTTCATTAGGCGTTAAATCGCTATTGAAAACCCGGTAATCGAATCCTATTTCCGACGGTACTTTAATGGTGAAATCCCAATTTTGTACACTCGTTTTATCACTCGAAACGTACGACTCTATCGGATAAACCATGATATGTTTATGGATGATTTCGTATTCATATACAATTGTGTAAGGGTAGTCATTATGCGCCAAATCTATCCGTTTCATGCGAGTATCAGAGTATAAAGAACCTGTATTCAACACAGAATCATCAATTTCCTCTTTTTTAATTTTGCGAATTTGTTGACCTAAAGCATCGTACAACTCAATTTTAATTTTCCCAACCTTTGAGTGCATATCGTAAACAATGTATAACTCTTCAAAACCTGCTTGCTGATTCAATCTCGTCACTTCCATTTGCCTTGTTTCGATTGCTCTCCCACTATTTTCTACGTCGTATTTCCCCCAATCATGCCGAATCACTGCATTGGCGTCTTTAACTAACTCAACTGGAATGTTAGCAATGGATAATTCTGGTCGGTCTTGCCCAAAAATGGATAATGAAAAAAGTAAGATGAAGCCTGTAATTGAGGATGAAATTTTCATAGAAAAAAGGTGAATTTTGGAATTGTTTCCCTGTTGGAGAGTAAACAAAAATTAGAAAGAATATCAGCGTTTGCTTAGTTTAATGCTCAATTTACGGTATAATTTCGACTTTTTAAACTCCTTTTTGCAAAATTTTTAAAACCAACTCCTTGGTCAAAGTCTGCCCCATCGCTTTTTTACGTAGTGCCTCAAATGGAAATTTGAAATCACATCCCTCCTGCCAGCGGCTACATCCATATGCAGTATTTCCTTTTAAAATTTTGCCTTTTCGACATTTTGGACAGGTGGCAGTCTCTTTTTTTTGTGGCTTCTGAACGGTATTTTTTGTTAAGAATTTTGGCTGATTTTCATTTTCAAATTTTAAAGCATAGTCATTCGTAAAAATAATTTTCCCTGCTTGCGTTTTGCCATCTATTTTAAAACCTTTCAACTTGACTGTCGAACCTTGATTGATTAATCTTAGCAGCTGATTATCTGATATTTTTTTATCTAAAAAAGCGAACGGCAACCTAAACTTGCACCCTGACTGCCAGCGACTACATCCATAAGCCAAGTTTCCTTTCAACAGTTTGCCCTGCTGACATTTTGGACAGATTGCTTCTGTAAGCGACGTGCTTTTAGTTTTTGCTGAGCTTCTTTTTGCAGGATTCTTCGATGGTTTTTTTGAGAATTTCTTTTTCGGTGCTAATTTTTGCCCTCTTGCTTTTGCTTGAAACTTATTGGGCGTTGCAGATACAAATCTCGGTTTAAATGGCGCATTATTCACATCCATTACAAGCTGCGTGACCATAGTTTTCATATTGCCAATAAATTGCTTGGCGAAGAACTTCCCTTCCTCAATTTCTCGCAGTTGTTTTTCCCACTGCCCTGTCAATTCCGCTGACTTTAGCAAATCATTGTCAATTCTATCTATCAAATCTACGCCCATTTGGGTTGGCAAAATGTTCTTTTTTTGGCGTTCTGTGTAGCGACGGCGAAAGAGCGTTTCGATAATGTTAGCACGAGTGGATGGACGACCAATACCGTTGGCTTTCATCAACTCTCTTAACTCTTCATCGTCCACTTTCTTTCCCGCTGTTTCCATGGCGCGAAGCAGGGTTGCTTCCGTAAAATATTTAGGCGGCTGTGTTTGTTTCTCGATTAAAGATGGTTTATGCGGTCCTGTTTCTCCTTTTTTAAATTCAGGTAAAATTTTTTCCTCGTTTTCTTTCCTTTTAGCATTGGTTGGTGGGATATTCTGGGGATTTTTACTTGCTGTTTTTTTATTTAAATGAGGAAAAACCACGCGCCAACCTTCTTCCAAAATTTCTTTTCCATTCGCTTTAAATGTCAATCCATCAACGGCTCCAATCACCGTCGTTTTTGCAACAATACAATCTGGATAAAATGCCGCAATAAACCGTCTGGCAATCGCATCATAGACTTTTTGTTCGTTGGCGGGTAGCGATTTTTCAACTCCAGTTGGAATAATTGCATGATGATCGGTCACTTTTTTATCATCAAAAAC
>CAYUNA010000593.1:0-3429 GCA_964445895.1 uncultured Saprospiraceae bacterium
CAAGTATAACTATACCATTATTATGGGCGCACAGTTTCTGAGTCTGTGCGCCCTTTTTAGTAATTTTGATGAAAAAAGTAATGATGATGAAACAATATTTTTGGCTATTGCCTTTCCTTATTATAAATTGGGGAAATGCGTTAGGTCAAGTAAAGTTTGAAAAAGAAGCTCGCTTAAAGACAGAAGAAGTCCCTACCCCAGCATTAAATTTAGTGCAGCAAATGCCCTTTGAAAATAAAATAAAATGGTATCGAGAAACCGCCCTTGACCGCACTTCCGTAGAAGCCAAGACTAAACACAAAGAAAAAAAACACAGCATTGAATTTGCAGAAACAGGCACAATTGAAGATGTCGAGATACAAATTGACTGGTCGGAATTACCCGTACCAACTCAATGTACCATCACGGATTATTTGGACAAAACGTACCAAATCGCTAAAATTCGAAAAATTCAAATCCAATATACAGGCGACGAAAAAGCCCTATTACAGCAGGTTAGTTCTCCAAAATCAACGCCTGCTGATATAGTTATAAAATACGAAATTGTCTTGCAAGCAAAAAAAGATGATACTCCAAAATTATTGGAATATCTATTTTCAGAAACAGGCGAAGTTTTAGAAAAATCAACGATAACTTTTAAAAATACTGACAATCTTGAATATTAGAATTTATCAACTAATTGCTATTTTTCACCTACTTTTCTTTAGTGAAATAAAAGCGCAAAGTAGTTTCCAATTCGGTATTTTACCTGCTATCAATTTAAATAAAAAATTAGAAAACAACTGGAAAGTCAACTTAAAACTGGAATCACGACAGCTCTTAAAAGAAGGAAATTGGAGAGACGAGAACGAAACGAATTACGAATATGTACTGACAGATATTGCCTTAGTCGTGTCCAAAAAAGTTGGACTAAACAATTCACTAGCCGGAGGTTACTTGTTGCGAATTAGGGACAATCAGATTTTTCATCGCTTGATTCAGCAGTTTGCTTATAACCGCCAATACTCCAGTCTGCGGCTAACTCAACGTTTTTCGACTGACCAAACTTTTGCGAACGACGTGGCAACAACCTGGCGATTCCGCTATCGCATTGGTGCAGAATTTCCGTTGAATGGGCAGTCCGTTGACCCACAAGAGTTTTATTTGAAAATCAATCACGAGTATTTAGGTGCATTAGAGGAAAAAGAATGGGGTTTAGAACTGCGACTCGTTCCTTTGTTGGGTTACGAATTTAATGATAATAATAAGTTGGAAACTGGCTTGGACTATCGGTTAGATTCTTTTATCAATGGAGATTCGCGTCATCGTTTTTGGATAAATGTAAACTGGTTTTTAGCATTTTAAAAGTTTAAAGTAAGGAAATAAAGAAGTTTGTAGAGAAATAATCTGCCCGTTTGATAAAATTTTATTTGACTTATCAGGAGGGAGAAAATTGCAAATTTTCGACACCCAATAAAAAATAGTGCGCTTTGTTAATGGGCAGGAATGAGTTTGTAAAACTCATTCCTGCCCATTAAAATCCCTTTAAAAAAATCAGAAACTTACTTTATACTGTACTTAAAAACTACGACAACCCAGAAATAACGCCTTCATCATCAATCGACATCCCTTCACTCGCAGGCACACTAGGCAAGCCAGGCATTCGCATCATCTTTCCTAAAATTGGAATTACAAAACCTGCCCCGACGGCATATTCAAACTCTCGAATTTCTACCGTAAAACCAGTTGGTCGGCCCAATAACTTAGCATTGTCCGAAAAAGATTTTTGCGTTTTTGCCATACAAACAGGCAACTTTCCCAGACCTAATGCGTCAATTTTTCGCAAATCAATCTTAGCCTTGCTCGCATATTCTACACCATCTGCCCCGTAAATTTCTTTGGCAATAATTTCAATTTTCTCTTTAATTGGCAATGACCAATCGTAGAGTGCCTTGAATTTATTTTTACCAGACTCCACTTCTGCAACAACGGCTTTTGCCAAATCCGTCATGCCCTCTCCCCCGTCAGCCCAGCCACGCGCAACAACGGCTTTCACGCCTAAGGCTGCACATTTTTTCTGAATAAATTCTACTTCCTCAGTTGTATCGGATGGAAACGCATTGATTGCGACTACAGGATTTAATCCGAATTTTTTACAATTTTCAATGTGTTTTTCCAAATTAGCAAAACCCTCCGTAACTCGTTCTAAACTTGGCGTATTGTACTCCTCTTTTTTTGCACCACCGTGATGCCGCAACGCTCGAATCGTCGCTACCAACACCAACGCTTTCGGACTCAATCCACCAGAAACACATTTGATATTCAAAAATTTCTCCGCGCCCAAATCTGCACCAAATCCCGCTTCTGTTACTACATAATCAGACAACGAGAGTCCCATTTTGGTCGCAATAATCGTATTCGTTCCTTGCGCAATATTCGCAAATGGTCCACCGTGAATGATAGCTGGATTGCCCTCAAGGGTTTGCACCAAGTTTGGCATAATTGCGTCTTTCAACAAAATCGCCATTGCATTTTCTGCTTTCAAATCCCGGGCAAAAATTGGCTCTTTTTTAAAAGTATAACCAATAAAAATATTTCCCAGGCGTTCTTTTAAATCCGAAAAATTTTCGGACATACACAAAATTGCCATTACCTCCGAGGCTGGCGTAATATTGAAACTATCCTGTCGCGGAATCCCATTACCAGTCCCACCCAAGCCAATTGTAATGTCTCGTAACGAACGGTCATTCATGTCCATCACCCGTTTCCAGACGATGGTTCTTGGGTCGATATTTAGGTTGTGATTTTTATTTTGAATATTGTTATCAATCAGGGCTGACAGTAAGTTATTCGCTTTTTCAATAGCCGAAAAATCGCCGGTAAAATGCAGATTTATATCCTCCATCGGGACGACTTGTGCATAGCCACCACCTGCTGCACCACCTTTGATACCAAAAACGGGACCCAGTGAGGGTTCTCGCAAAACAACGGTAGTCTGCTTGCCAATTTTATTCAATCCCTCTGTTAAACCAATCGACGTTGTGGTCTTTCCCTCCCCTGCTGGCGTCGGCGTCATCGCTGTGACCAATACGAGATTACTTTTTGAGATTTTGGTTTCATTCAAAAATTTCAGCGGCAATTTGGCTTTGTATTTTCCATACATTTCCAAATCATCTTCCTCAATATTTAGTTTGATTGCGATGGTTTTGATGTGGCGCATGGTTGCTGCTTGAGCAATTTCAATATCGGAGAAATTATGAGACATTTAATTAATGTTTTTTGCCTGTGGTGAGCAGGTTATTTTTATAATTTGGTTGTTTTTAAAAACATTGCAAATGTAAATATTTTAGCGATAAGCGTCTTATTTAGATAAAAAATAATCTGCCTTTGAATAGACGGAGCAATTTGGATAAGCTGTCGCGAAATTATCAATCTCTGCTTGTGTCGTTA
>CAYUNA010000594.1:0-3422 GCA_964445895.1 uncultured Saprospiraceae bacterium
GGAGTGAGGTGGCATTTTGGGAAACAGGCATTTTAAAAACAGCAGAATGGACGGCAAATTGGATAACAAAAACCGACGATATTCAAGAAGAAAAATCCTTACCCGCGCAATATTACCGCAAAGAATTTTCGACCTCAAAAAAAATCAAACGTGCCAGAGTATATGTGACTTCATTGGGCATATATCAATTATTTTTAAATGGGAAAAAAGTAGGCGATGACCTTTTCACGCCGGGCTATACGAGTTACCACAAACGCTTGCAATATCAAACTTACGAAGTGACGGAAATGCTCCAAAAGAATAACGCAATCGGTGCAATAGTAGGCGACGGTTGGTATCGTGGTTTTTTGGGTTGGAAAGGAGGACGTAGTTATTATGGCAAACAACTGGGCTTGTTGGTTCAGTTAGAAATAGAATATGCCGACGGTAAAAAAGAAACCATTACGACTGATAATAATTGGAAAACTAACTACGGACCAATCTTAGAATCCGATATTTATAATGGCGAAATATATGACGCTCGACAGGAAGTGAATGGTTGGTCAACTCATGGATTTGATGATACAAAATGGACTAATGCAGGTCTTTTAGACTATTCAAAAGACCACTTAGTTTCCTCTCCGAGTCCGCCCGTAAAAGCCATAGAAACCATAAAACCTATTGCGCTCATCACCACACCCAAAGGGGAAACGGTGTTAGATTTAGGGCAAAATATTGTAGGTTGGGTTCGGATGAAAGTTAAGGGCGCAAAGGGACATCAAGTCACCTTAAAATTTGCGGAAGTATTAGACAAAGAAGGCAATTTTTTTACAACTAATTTACGTGCTGCCAAAGCAACCGACACCTATATTTTAAAAGGAGAAGGTACGGAAATTTTCGAGCCTCATTTTACTTTTCACGGATTTCGATATGTGAAAGTAGAAAATTACCCGACGACGATTACAGCCGATGACATAACAGGCGTGGTCATTCATTCTGATATAAAACCTACGGGCACTTTTACTTGCTCCGATACTTTAATCAATCAATTACAAAGCAACATCCAATGGAGTCAAAAAGATAATTTCTTGGACATCCCAACGGACTGCCCCCAACGGAATGAGCGCGTAGGCTGGACGGGCGATGCACAAGTTTTTAGCCCAACTGCCGCCTTTAATTTTGAGGTAGCAGGTTTTTTTACAAAATGGCTCAAAGATTTGTCTGCCGACCAATTGCCAAGCGGCGCAGTACCAAACGTCATTCCTGATATGTTGAAAGAGGAGCGCGGCATACTCTCCAAAGGCGGCGCAACGGGCTGGGCAGATGCTGCCGTCATTATCCCTTGGGCGGTTTATCAAGCATACGGCGACCAGCGTATTTTGGAAGAACAATATGCGAGTATGCAAGCGTGGGTTGATTTTATGAAAAAGAAGGCAGGCAAAGATTATCTATGGAATACGCCCAGATATTGGCATTGGGGCGACTGGCTCGCTTATAATACGGACAAACCAGATTACGCAGGTTCGGTGACGGAAAAAGATTTGATTGCGACCGCTTATTTTTATCATTCCACCAATCTGCTCGGGCAAATTGCTTCGATTATTGGAAAAAAGGAAGATGCCGCAGCCTATCAAGAATTAGCCAAAAATATTAAATCGGCTTTTGCCAATGAATATATTACCCCCAACGGGCGGTTGGTTTCCCATACGCAAACAGCCTACGCTTTAGCCCTCAGTTTTGATTTGATTCCAGAAGAATTAATTGATAAGTCTGCCCAATATTTTGCAGCAGATGTAAAAAGATTTGGACACTTGACGACTGGTTTTTTAGGAACGCCTTTACTATGCAGCACCTTATCAAAAATAGGTAGAGATGATTTGGCTTTTATGTTATTAAATCGAAAAGAATATCCTTCATGGCTCTATCCTGTCACGCAGGGCGCAACCACTATTTGGGAGCGTTGGGATACCCAAAAACCAGACGGGACGATTATCGAAGGGATGAATAGTTTCAATCATTATGCTTATGGTGCGATTGGAGAATGGCTCTATAGTTATGTGGCGGGATTGAGTATTGACCCGCAACGTCCGGGCTATAAACACACTATTTTTCAACCACATCCTGGAGGTGGATTGACGAATGCGAATGCGGAATTTTTATCCAATTATGGTTTGATAAAATCTGCTTGGAAAATTGAGAATGGAAACTTTATATATGATATAGAAATTCCAGCGAATACTACGGGAACCGTTATTTTACCTAATGCAAAATTATCAGAAGTGACTTTAAATTCAACTGCCGTTCCTAAATCAGCGGAGGCGAAACAGGTTGATAATCAAGTAGTTTTGGAATTGGGTTCTGGAAAATATCAGGTAAAATATCCGATGTAGAGTGAGGTGATTTCAAGAGAAGTGAAAAATATTTCAACAACATGAAAAGAAGAAATTTACTAAAAGGTCTGGCACTCGCACCAGGAGTATTGGCTTCTCCCAGCCTTTTCGCCAGCCCAAAAATCAAAAGCTCTGCCTCGACCAGATTACAATACAGCGTCAATGCCTTTACTTTCAACTCCTTGCTCAAAAGCGGTGAAATGAATTTTGAGGATATGATGAATTTTGCGGCTGAAATTGGCTTGAATGCAGTTGACTTAACGGGCTATTACTTTGGGGATTATCCGAATATTCCCGATGATAAAACATTGTTTCAACTAAAAAAGAAAGCCTTGCAATTGGGGCTAAACATTTCATGGACAGGCGTTCGAAATAACTTTGTCAAACCCGACAAAGCGTCAAGAGAAGCGGATATCGAAATGATAAAAAACTGGTTCACCGTCTCCTCCAAACTCGGTGCTTCCATTATGCGAATTTTTGCAGGAAAAGGAAGACACAAACCACATTCAAGAGAAGAGGTAAAAAAATGGATGCTGGCTGACTTTAAAGAATGTGCAAAATATGCCGAAGAAACAGGCGTGATTGCAGGAATGCAGCACCACAATGATTTTCTGTATGAAGCGGAGGAGGTTATTGATATTTTGAAAAGGGTAGATTCGGAGTGGTTTGGATTAATCTTAGACATCGGTAGTTTGCGAAGAAGCGACGACCCGTACCGAGAAATTAAAAAATTAGCTCCTTACGCCAATTACTGGTTTATCAAAGAATTGGTTTATGTGAATGGCGTTGCCGAACCCGTTAATATGAGGAAGATTGCTGCCATATTGAAGGAGGCAAATTATACGGGTTATATTTCTTTTGAAAGTTTGACCGACGGCGACCCAAAAGAAATTGTAAGTTCCATGTTTAAAGATTTTAAAACAGAATATGAAAAACTCTAAGAAATAGAAAAATATATCAACCTAACAATGCAAATTTTCTCCAAGTCTACTAAGTATGGAAAATGATTTGGAAAAATTGATGATAAAATTTAAAAACACACAATGGCAAAAT
>CAYUNA010000595.1:0-3421 GCA_964445895.1 uncultured Saprospiraceae bacterium
TTTTTTTAGAAAAACTAAACTGTCATTTCGACCGAAGTGGAGAAAGAAAAAATCTGAATTTCATAGAAGCACTTTTCAAAGGGTAACAAGTCTATTTTGATTGACCTGTAATTAAATTCTAAACAAATGAAAATTTTGATACCTTGCGCAAGGCAATTGTGTTTTGATTATAGTAGCTACCTTGTGTAAAAGTCTATTTTCCATCTTTTGCTACCTCAAACTCCTTTTGTTATTCAGACCAAATGAAGTCATTTAGAACCGATAACTTTTTACAAATGAAAAAACTCATTTTCAAAATAATTATCTATTCAATTGCTGTTTTTATTGTATTAAATGGGCTGCTTTTCTACGTCGCTACCGAAAATCACTTCATTGGTGGCATCATACAAAAGCACGAACTATTAGAAAAAGTAGCTGCCCCCAGGATTATTTTAATCGGTGGTTCAGGCGTAGCCTACAGCATTGATTCCGAGCAAATTACAGCAGCGACTGGGCGAGAAGTCGTTAATATGGGGGTCTTTGCACAGTTTGGTTTGCGGTATATGCTGGAAGAAGTGCAGTCGGATATTCGAGCAGATGATGTGGTTGTGGTCATTCCGGAATATAGTCATTTTTATTATCTTTTCAATGGTTGGCGGGGTTGGAATGAGTTGATTTTCGTTTATCCAAAAGCATTGACTTATTTAAATTCAACACAGCAATTGAAGGCAATTGGGCGGGCATTTCCACGATTTTATCGACAAAAAGTAAAGACACTGGGCAAGAATTTATTGACAAAATTTAAAACAGGTGGACAAGACAATGTTGCTTATAATCAATACGGTGATTATGTAGCACATTTGGATAGTAAGGAAGTTTTTGATTTGACGGAAAATGGCTTATTTCATGCGTTTATTGATATGGCGAATTTGAAATTAAATCGGTCTGTTGTGCCTGTTTTAAATAATTTTCAACAAAAAATGACTGACAAAGGGGCGACTGTTTATTTTTCTTACCCGACGATTCCCGAGCTACAATTTTCAAATTCCAAAAAAATTATTGAACAAGTAGTGGAAGATTTGGATAAAAAGGCGAATTTTGAGCGGCTAAATCGACCAGTAGAAGAAGTGCAGCCGTTGGACGATTTTTACGATACGGTTTATCATTTAAAAAAAGATGGACGGACACGACGAACACAGCGACTGATTGATAATTTGCTGCCAAAACTATAGCTTGAGGTTATTCTCTACAAACGCCATTTTAATGAAAAAAACAGGTCTATTGTTTTCGATTTTTTGTCTTTTTTTGTTTACAAATTGTCAACAAAGAACGGCAGAAAACAGTGGTAGCATTCAGACGAATCTTTCCAGACATACTTCTACGCCATACACGATTCTTGTTTCTTTGGATGGCTATCGGTGGGATTATAATGCGCGATTTCAACCACCGAATTTGACTAAATTTGCGAACAATGGCGTAAAAGCGAAATCGTTAATTCCGTGTTTTCCCAGCAAAACCTTTCCCAATCATTATAGCATTGCAACTGGAATGTATCCTGAAAATCATGATTTGGTCAACAATTCTTTTTATGATGCGACGAAAAAGGAGGTGTATGAAATTCGGAATCGACCGTTGATTGAAGACGGTAGTTGGTATAAAGGAACGCCGATTTGGTTGCAAGCAATGAATGCAGGAATGGTGACGGCGAGTTTCTTTTTTGTGGGGTCTGAAGCGGATATTCAGGGACAGCGACCGACGTATTTTTATCGGTATGATAAGTCGATTGCTAACGGAAAACGAGTACAACAAGCCCTTGATTGGTTGAAAATGCCAGAAGAAAAACGTCCACATTTGATCACCATGTATTTTTCGGATATGGACGATACAGGACATCTATATGGTCCAAATAATGATGAGGCATTGCAAGAGACGTTGACTGATTTGGACCAACATTTAGGGCGGTTATTTGATGGGGTGGCGGCATTGGATATTCCTGTAAATATTATCGTTGTATCTGACCACGGAATGGCAGAAGTACCTGTTAATCAGTTGATTCCGATAGAGTCGATTAAAAATGAGAACCAATTTCAAACAGTGACGGTGGGTTCGGTTATACATTTATATTTAAAAGAAGGGGGAGATGAAACAACTGTTTTTGATAATTTAAAAGCGAAAGAAAAAAACTATGCGGTTTATAAAACAGAGGAGTCCCCTTTTTATCAAAAGAATCCGACAAACCCGCGCTTGGGAGATTTTTTGATTATTCCGGATTACGGTTTTTATTTTAAAACATTGATGCAAATTAACTTATTGAAACGAGGTGGTAAGGAGGTCATGGGGCATCATGGTTACGACCCCAAAATTGCAGATTTGCAAGGCATTTTTTATGCAAATGGACCAGCGTTCAAAGAACAAATAGTGATTGAATCGTTTGAAAACATACACATTTATCCAATGATTTGTAAAATTATGGGATTGGAAGTACCCGAAGAAGTGGATGGACGGATTGAAGTTTTAGAAAATATTTTGAAATAAAAAAATTAACAATAAGTAGGTGACGGTTTTTCTAGCAAAAAAATACCACACCTCAGTACTTAGACACATTTGCTTGTGTCCTATAACACAACTTAAATATGTCCATTAATCTTAAAAACAGCTCAACATGACTATTAAAGCATGCCTATTTGACCTCGACGGCGTTATTGTCGATACTGCAAAATACCATTTCGCGGCGTGGCGACGAATGGCGAACGAACTTGGATTTGATTTTACACACGAAGAAAACGAAAAGCTGAAAGGTGTGAGTCGAATGGATTCTTTAGCCTTGATTTTGAAATGGGGTGGGGTCGAAAAAACGCAAGAAGAACAACTACAATTGGCGACTCAGAAAAATGATTGGTACGTCGAATCCATCGCCAATATGCAAGCCGACGAAGTGTTGGAAGGCATTCCCGAATTTTTAGAAGAATTGAAGCAGAAGGGCATCCGAATCGGTCTGGGGTCTGCGAGTAAAAACGCACCAAGAATTTTGGAAGCGGTTGGATTAATGTCCTATTTTGAAACCCTAATTGATGGTTCGCGAACGACCAAAGGGAAACCAGACCCGCAGGTTTTTCAAATGGGCGCGGAAGAGTTGGGTGTAGAACCTCGTGAAACCATCGTTTTTGAGGATGCGCCCAAAGGAGTGGACGCTGCTTTGGCAGGTGGATTTTATGCTGTTGGAATAGGGAATGAGGAGAATCTGGGACATGCGCACTACGTGATGCCTGGGTTTGCAGGCGTGAATTTGGATATATTGCAGGGAAAGTTGGCGAGTTAGGGATTTGAGTACCATGCGGCACTTAAATACAGTGTAACAAAAGTTTATTTGGTTTTTCAGGAGGGAGAAAATTTAGAGCATGTTTAAAATTTTACCGAACTGATAATCAATAGTTTATGGTTC
>CAYUNA010000596.1:0-3412 GCA_964445895.1 uncultured Saprospiraceae bacterium
GCCATCCAAGTTTTTTAATCAAAATTACAATTGGGTATGTACAAAAGGTGGGCCGTTGGGGAAATTGAGACATTTTTGCAGGGAAAGAAGATTTTTTAATGACAAAATGTCATTTTTCAACAAAACCGAATGACATTTTGACAAAAACCTCTTACTCTATAATAATTTTCCTCTTACTCCCATAAACAATATCTACAATAAATTATTGAGGCTTTAACATTTGATATTATCCGTAATTTGCTCATCTTTGAAAATCATTTTAAACTTCAATTTCATAATATGAAAATCACGTGCTATCTAATAATTGCTCTATTCATCAGTTGCACTCATTCCAAATTTGACCAAAATGCAAAAGCGACTAAAATTATCACTTTTGAATATGAATGTCCAACTCAGGATATAAGTGATAGGTTTTTAAAAAATTTAAAAAATAAAATCGAACGATGGGAAAGCGAAGTAACGATTCAAAAAATAACTACAACGAAACTACCTCGGCAATTTAATTTACACATTGTCAAAGTAGAGGACGAAACCGCATTTTTAGACTATCTGCAATCAACAACTCGCATTGATTTTTGGCATATTTATACACCTAAAGATTTACCCGAATTTGGACAATTAATGGGAGAAGAAAACATGCCGTGGAAAAATGCGATGAAGTTCAATTTCCCAATGTTCTTATACAAACCTGCAATAGATACTGCCGCTGTGAATGATTTACTGGCAGTTAATCGAGACTTATTTCCAAAGGATTTGATTTGGAAGTGGGGTAAAATGAATGATGCATATTCTGCAACGACTCAATTTCCTTTGTATGCACTAAAAGGCAAACCAATCTTAACTTCTACTTGTATTAACGAAGCAAAAACCACCTTTAGTGAATACACCAACGAACCGATAATCAATATGAGTTTTGATAAAAAAGGAACAGAAACCTGGGCACAAATGACTACACAAGCATACGCCGATAATAAGCGTGCAATCGGGATTATGGTTGATGGGGTCTTGGAATCAGTGCCTAGTGTTGTTTCGCCGATTACTAATGGTCAAACAACTATTGCGGGTATTCCAACAGAAGAAGAGACCAAGAAAATCGTCGCGGGTTTATCAGACGGCGCATTCAACTATTGCGACCTAAAAATTGTCTCCATTAAAAATATCAACTAAATGCCACCAATCCAAAATCTCATCATCGGTGCGGGTCCTGCAGGTCTCGCCGTAGCAGGTCGTCTAAGCAATGCCAACCAAGAGTTCACCATACTCGAACAAAGTCAGCACGTCGGTAACGCCTGGCGCAATCACTACGACCGGCTGCATTTACATACCGTCAAAGAATGGTCGCATTTGCCACATCTACCGTTTCCAGAGGACTATCCGCGCTACGTTTCGCGACAACAATTGGTGGATTATTTGACGAATTATGCAAAACATTTCGATATTCAGCCAAAGCATGGTGTGGAGATTTTAAATATCAAAAAAGTAGGCGAAAACTGGGAAGCGATTGCCAAAAATGGGAAGACTTTTTTAGCTAAAAATATTGTTGTCGCTACGGGCGTGAATCGGATTCCAAAAATCCCAACCTGGCGCGGACAGGCTGATTTTAAAGGAACAATTGAACATAGTCGGACGTATAAAAACCCTCAGCCGTATCTTGAAAAGCGTGTTTTGGTCGTTGGAATTGGCAATACGGGAGCAGAAGTTGCATTGGATTTATCGGAACATGGCGTGGAGACAACTATTGTGGCAAGAGGTGAAATTAGTCTTGTACCGCGTGATTTGAATGGGCGTCCAGTGCAAGTGACGGGAAAACAGTTAGAAAAATTACCCTTCGGTCTGGGTGATTGGTTAGGGTCGCAAATTCGGAAAATTTATTTTGGTGACTTATCCAAATATGGGCTAAAAATGTCTAAAGAATCACCAACAAAATTGTTACGCGAAACGGGTAAAACGCCATTGATTGACCTGGGCACTATTGCCGCCATCAAAGCTGGAAAAATTAAAGTCGCTGGTGATATTGACCATTTTACGGAAGCGGGCGTGGTTTTTAAGCAGAAGGGACAGCGAGCATTTGATGCAGTTATTTTAGCCACGGGCTATGCTGCCAAGATTGAAGAATTGGTGGAACGAGGCGCAGATTTACTGGATGATTACGGCTGCACGAAAAATCCGATTGGAACAGATTTTCATCAGGGTTTGTATTTTGTTGGTTTTGACAATTACAAAACGGGTGGGATTTTAGGGACGATTTTCAATGACTCAGCAACGATTTTGGAAGCTATCAAAGGAGACTAATTTATTGCCTTTTGCCGACTCACCAAATAAACGCCGATGAAAATTAATGCTCCCGCAGCAACCTTTTCCCATGTCAACGTATCCTTCCCCCAAAGCAAGGCAATTAAGGTGGCAACCAACGGCTGCAAATAAATATAAACACTCACTACCGACGGATTTACGGTTTTCAAGGCAAAAGCATTTAACAAGTAAGCTAAAAAAGTGGTGCATAATAAAATAAAAGCAAAAGAAGCCCACACTGAATTTGGGAATGCTGCCCAATCTATCGTTTCGATACCGCTGACACCAAATGGTAGCATCAAAATAACGCCAATACTAAACACCCATTTAACAACGGTGAGTGGGTGGTATTTTTTCATTAATGATTTTACTAAAACCAGATAAATCCCATAGGAAGTCGCGTTGCCCAATATCATCAAATCGCCTTTGAAATTTTCTAAATGCCACACTACCCCACCACTTTTTAAGATAATCAAAGCGACTGCACCTATAATTCCGAATAGTATTCCGACGATTTTTAAATTGGTAATTCGTTCTTTAATTATCAAGGCAGAAGCGATTAAAACTAAAATAGGCGTAGTCGTCATTATTAAAGACGCATTAATTGGTGTGGTGTATTTTAATCCAACAATAAAGAAGGACTGGTTGATGGCAACTCCCGTCATTGCACAGATTAGTAAACGTCCGAAGTCTGACTTGTCGACTTTTTCTTTGATAAAAATTTGATGAAACAAACCAAATAATATTGCTCCTGTAATAATGCGGAACATCACCAAGTTTATCGGCATCATATAGTTATCGTCTACCACCACCTTAGTAATCGAATAATTGGCCCCGTAGATTAAGGCAACAGTAAGGAGCGCTAAGTGGGCTTTTAGCGTTGAAGACATATTTCTAAATAATTATTAAGTGAAATGAATTTAATAAGTTGAGCCAGAATGCGCCGTAATTTTTTCTTGTAAAAAGGTTTAAAAATCAGTGCATAGCCGCGTTACGGACTTATTTTTAAAGGTTTTTAGAAGGAAAAAGAACAAGCATAATGGTTCAAGTTATTGAATTCATTTCACTAAGTAGTAAGTCAAGTTAATAGTGATAAGTTCGCGTGAGAGAATTTTTTGTC
>CAYUNA010000597.1:0-3411 GCA_964445895.1 uncultured Saprospiraceae bacterium
TTAATGACTTCTCTTTTTAATCAAAACTTCAGGTAAAACTTTTTCATCGCGGGTATCTATCTAAAAATAACGTCAAACTTTTCTTTCGCTAATATTTTTAGACAATCCCTTTTAAAAATTTTACCATTATGTTATATCAAAAAAGAAATCACCTGATGAAAGGTCAACTTTTCCTCGTTTCATTTTTTATTCTTGCCTTCGTTCAAACTTCTTTCGCGCAAGAAACCTGGTCACTCGAAAAGTGCATCGAATACGCAAAAAGCAATAGTTTGGCTATCAAAACGGCAAAATACACGGTTTTAGATGCACAATTATCCGAAAAACAAGCACGTTTGCAAAGAATGCCTTTCGTCAGTGGACGTGGCTCTTTTGGTCAGCAGTTTGGTCGAACGATTGACCCAACCACCAATACTTTCCGTAACCAACGGATTGGTTTTAACTCTTGGGGCGTTGATGCCAATATCACACTTTTTGATGGTGGACGAATTCACAATCAAGTCAAACAAAGCGAATTGGATGTACAAGCTGCATACATGAGTGAAATGGTTCAAACCAATGATTTGGGGTTGAATATTGCCAACACTTATCTACAGATTTTGAATGCACAAGAGCAACTTTCTAATGCAGAAATCCGCTTAGATTTATCAAAAAACCAACTTGACCGTACAGATAAACTGATTGATGCAGGAACACTGCCTGCGAATGACCGATTGGATATTTTAGCACAAATTGCTCTTAATGAACAGCAAATCATTCAAGCCCAAAATGCAGTAGAAATCAATTACTTAAGCCTTTATCAATTATTAGAATTAGAAATAGGAAAAGAATTCATTATCGAAGAACCTGAAGTGGTCATTCCTGATAATGATGGCTTGGACGCGATTGCTTTTCAAAATGTTTACAATACAGCTTTGACGACACAACCCCAAATTCAATTGGATCAATTGCGGGTACAAAGTGCAGAATTGGGTGTTAATTTAGCGAAAGCGAATATGTATCCTAGCTTGAGTTTGTTTGGTGGTTTGTCAACGAATTGGTCGAGTGCAGCTCAGACATTTAGTCCCGAAAACGCAACTTTTGAATTTGGAGATGCTGCTCCCGTTTTAGTTAATGGAATTCCAGCAGAAGTTGCACAGTTGGAATTAACAAATGCTCCTTTTAGTGATATTTCCTATTTCGACCAACTTGACCAAAACTTCGGACAAAATTTTGGTATCAGTCTCAACATTCCAATTTACAGTAGAGGCTTGAATAAGATTGCGGTCGAACGAGCAGAATTGGCAATTTTAAATGCAGGTCTAAATAGCCAGCGTAGTCGCCAAACCTTAAAAACAGAAGTTCAAACCGCTATTGCCAATGCACGGGCTGCCAAACAAACCTTAGCTGCTGCGCAAAAAACGGTCGATGCCAATACCCGTGCTTACGAAAATTCACAAAAAAGATTTGACCTGGGTTCAATCAATACTTTTGATTTGACAACAGCAAAAAACAACTTGGATAGATCCGAAGTTGACGTAGTTGTTGCTAAATATGAGTACCTTTTCAGATTGAAAATTGTGGACTTTTATTTAGGGAAAGAGTTAAAACTATAGCGCAAATTAACAGGAAAATTATCGCTATTTTTATAGAAAACACGTGTAAGTACCCATACTATTTAGGTGTCGTTATTTATCTTGGTTTTGCTACCAAAACAGCGCAAAATACCGCCACCTACTTACGGAACGCGAAATAAATAATTTCACATTCCTATAGGGTTTCAAACACCTGACTTTTGATTTTAATTTTTAATACTTGTCTAATGTCAAAAAAGAACAAAAAGAAAAATAACAACAAGCTATTTTTTTTACTCGTCGTATTGATTGCCATACTAATTGCAGCGGTCTTGTACAAGCAAAAAAATAAACCAAAGGGTGAGAAAGTAGCCGCTGAACAAGCGACAAAGCGTACCATTAAAGAAACTGTCGCTGCGAGTGGAAAAGTATTCCCAATTACAGAAGTCAACATTAGCTCTGATGTATCGGGTGAGATAGTGGAACTGAAAGTTGCAGAAGGAGACTCTGTAGTTGCAGGCCAATTATTAGCGAAAGTAGATCCTGATGCATACGAATCACAGGTAGATAGAGGATTGGCAAATGTCAATTCTGCCAAGGCGCAGGTAGCGACTTCACGGTCAAATATCGAATCGGCGAAGGCACAAAAAGCACAGATTCTTGCTCAGTTGGAAAACTCACAGGAGATGTTTGATCGCAATAAAAAACTGTTTGAAGAAGGTGTGATTTCAAAAGCAGATTTTCAAAATTCGCAGTCGAGTTTACAGCAATTGGAAGCTAATTTGGCAGCAGCCGAAGCCAGCATTCAGTCTGCTATTGAAAACGCACGGTCTGCCGAGTTTTCGGTAGCTAGTTCGCAAGCAACATTGAATGAAACGCGAACTTCTTTGAAACGAACAACAATCTATGCGACCATGGATGGTATTGTTTCTCTACTAAATGTCGAATTGGGTGAGCGAGTCGTTGGGACAGGCATGATGAGTGGTACAGAAATTTTGCGCATCGCCAATTTAAATGCAATGGAGGTTCAAGTGGAAGTGAGTGAAAACGACATTCCACGAGTCGCTTTAGGACAAATGGTAGATGTAGAAATTGATGCGTATCTCGACCGAAAATTTAAAGGTCGGGTAGCTCAAATTGCCAATTCTGCTAACAATCTGACGAGTGCTACGGGCGCGATTAGTTTGACGACTGACCAAGTGACCAACTTCGTCGTAAAAATCAATATTGAACAATCTTCGTATGCAGATTTGATTTCTGCGACCAAGCCGTTTCCGTTTCGACCAGGAATGTCTGCTTCGGTAGAAATTTTTACACAAACAGTCGAGGATGCCGTGACCATCCCAATCCAAGCAGTGACTACTCGGGAAAGAGATGTACTTGATGGTAAAAAGAAAGGTAAAAAATCGAAAAGCAAAGACGAGATTGACGAGGATGATTTGGTGGAAGTCGTTTTTGTGATGCAAGCTGATACGGCTGCTTTGGTCGAGGTTAAAACAGGTGTTCAAGATGATGAATACATTCAGATTTTGTCTGGCTTGACGACTGACGACCTGGTGATTACTGCGCCCTATGCCGCGGTTTCCCGAGAATTAAAACAAGGGGACAAAGTCGTGGTCGTAGATGAAGAGGAGTTGTATAAGAAGGAGGAGGATTAGTAACGGGGGTGATGCATCAAATGTAAGGCTATTCCATTTGACACACTGCCGAATTAAGGACAGTGTGTCAAAAGCCATTTTTCAAGGAGTAGTTTATGGGCGAGATTTATTTAGTTTTATGTCGGAAAACTCAATCAATCTCGCCCCTAAACCCCAAAAGCGAGGCTGCTTTAGCCGCCGAGCAAAACGTAAAGAAAGTTTTT
>CAYUNA010000598.1:0-3408 GCA_964445895.1 uncultured Saprospiraceae bacterium
ATTTTCGACCTCCAATAAAAAATAGTGCGCGTTGCCTGCGGCAACGCGGGTGGGGAGTTTGAGGGATAAAAAGCGTTTTTGCAAACGCTTTTTATCCCTCAATCTCCCTTTGGGAAAAGTCAAACAAACTTTTGTTACAAAGCACTTTTTACACAGTATAGTAAGATTAATCCTTAGTAATCGTAGGTGCATCTGCTTCGCAACAGTTACTTACGGAAGTATCTGGTACGCAAGGGTTGGCGTCATCCGTTTCTCCATTAACTACGGTAAAACCATCGCCATCCTCATCTTCATCAGTAACAGAGATTGTTATTATTTGTGTAGAGCATCCTCCTTGACTATCACAGACTTGCACCTCTACAATATAATCATTATCCATATTTCCATCTGTTGGGTTTTCGAAATCTGGTGATGTAATGAAGTTAATGTCTCCATCATCCGCATCAATAGAAAAAAGACTACCATCATTGCCCGCAACTATAGAATAAGTCAAACCTATTGGCTCAATGTCTAAATCGTCAGTTGATTGAACGTCAATGACTACACCTGTTCCATTTTCGTCAAAGGATGCAGTCGTTTGAGAAACGATAGTTGGTGCAGCGTTGACTTCAATATTAATTGAGGCCGCATTGTAACAGGGATTGCCAAGTGTGTAGTGGGTATAAGTTACTGTGTGCATGCCTGCTCCTGCCGCCGTTGGATTAAACAATCCAGTACTACCATCAATACAAGCGCCACAGGAAGCCGACCAGACGCCACCACCTCCATGATTGGAACCAGTATTAATAGCGACAGTTGCACCATATTCTTGCAGAGGACCTGTTGATTGCAAGTCAATAAGAGGCGGACCCAAAACAGCTTTTCCTACACCAACTCCTACGGCAACAGAAAATGAAGAATAGACGTTATTATAATCATGCGCTAAAACCATGATTCGGTCTCCAGTACTCACAGTAGGCCCAGCAACATTACTAGCACAACCCAAACCGCCACCGAAAGAAGCACAATCAGAATTAGTTGCAGCAAAGTTACAGCTAATTTCAATAGGTGCGTCACACGGCACTGTACCTCCAGGGATAGTATAAACAGCTACATCCATAAAGTTATTCCCATTAGGTAACCCTTCGACAGACACATTCAGTTCTCCCCCAACAACAACATTAAATACAACATAAGCACCCTCATTGCTATTAACATTATCAAGGCAGGAAGCAATGATGTCCATATCCGTCCAATTCGCAAAAATTCCCCCGGCATTACAAACTTCAACATAATCAACATCACATTGCGCTTGCATTTTTAGATTAAAAAACATTTGACTTATAATCAGAAAACTGACTATAAATCTGCAAAAAAATGGATTAAAATTTTTCATAAAACATCGTTTTTTTGAAGAAAGTCTTAATTCTTCCAAGTGAGTTCTAAAAGTAAAAATATGCTTTTAAAAGTGAGAGCAGGTTAACTCTCCTAGTGGTTCAATCCCTAAACAATTGACAGTCAATTTGAAATTATTAGAAGCGAAAAAATTGAAAATTTTCAACCTTCAATAATGACAATGCGGGGGTGTATCAACAGGTTTTCTGTCCGAGCGCACTCCGAAATATTCCTTTTAAAATGGAGCAAAAACCATAACTGTCAACTATTTAGAAACTGTAACACTAGTTGATTTAAATAGGCGTATTTGGCTAAATGCATATAGGAAACTTCAGCTTCGAAACTTAATTGTTATGACCCTTGATTTTCACGCATCATTCTTGAATACGAAAAATCAAATCAATACTCTAATAAGTAAATTAGGAACGTAAACTAAATAACCTTCGGTTCTTGAACCACAATTTACTATATCAGTTAACCAAAATATATTCTATATAATAGAAGAAAAATAGCGCAGGTAGTAGAAGAGGAATAGTTTTTGAGGATTATTATCTCAAAAATGGTACTCTTTTGTGATGCCACCAGGAAGTCTTCATGTTTGACGCATAGGCTTCCTTTTTTTTATTGCCTTTTTCCAATATTTATTTTATCCCTATTTGATGCTACTCAAAAAAGGTTGATATCGTTTATATATTTTTTACTAAGCGAAAAAGGATAGTTTCAATCTAATTATGAGAATTACTCTTTGTAATAGACTACATTATTTTAAAAAGAGGGAAAATGAATATTTAAAATTTAGCCTTTTAATAATCTTTTTTATACAATTAATTCGTTATCATTTACAAAGGTAATTTTTTATAAACCATTTAAAACTAAAATTAATCTATTTTTGTGACAGCCTAAAAACAAAATTTAACCTTTTACTTTAACTCAAAAACGCACTTAAGTAAGAGAGCATAATTAAATACTCTCAAAATAGTGACATTAATTCAAGTCGTTTAACCCTTAAAAATGGCAGCTTATCCACACTAAATCTTATTATTTTTGATAAAAAAGCACCTTTTTGAAATAACTATTTAATCTAAGTGAAATGAATTCAATAACTTGAACCATTATGCTTGTTCTTTTTCCTTCTAAAAACCTTTAAAAATAAGTCCGTAACGCGGCTATGCACTGATTTTTAAACCTTTTTACAAGAAAAAATTACGGCGCATTCTGGCTCAACTTATTAAATTCATTTCACTAATTTTTCTCATTTCAGATTTTTCATCAAACATCTTTCTATACTTGCAATTAATTTATAATATTTGCACTTTTTTTTAAATACAAAACTTTTTTTAATATGACATCGGCTAACAAAATTCTCATTATCGAGGGTGGACCTCCAATTGGGTTCTCCATACAGAATTTTTTATGGAAAAATGGGTGGTTTCAAACCCAAATCTTTCCACAGAACATTGAATATAAAATCATTCAGCAGCTCAATCCTGCATTGATTATTTGCTCCAAAACGGATAAAAACAACAGTCACTATAAAAAGCTATCCTACCCTATTGTTCATTTTGACTACGAAGACATAGATGACTCCACCAATAATCTTTCGTTAAAGCATCAAAAAACTTTAGAACAAATAACCTCCATTTTATCCAATAAGGAGAAGTTTTCGTCACATCGGGAATTCTTATTGATTAGGCAAAACGGGAAGCTACTAAACATTCCTGTCCCCAATATTTTATTTGTAGAATCTGATGGAAATCAGGTGAAATTACAGACCCGAAAAGGCAAGAATTTTACTTTCAATAACTCGCTTTTGAAAATGAATTCAATTTTACCAAATTCTTCTTTTCTACGAATTCATAAAAAATACATCGTTCAATATCCATTGATTGAGAGCATTCTTCCGAGTAGTCGAAAAGTAGTTTTACAGGATTATGAAATTCCAATCGGACGAACGTTTAAAGATGATTTATTTTCAAAATTTAAAATGGTAAGTTAGAAAAAATATTTGATATTGAGATAAGACTTGTTTGTAAA
>CAYUNA010000599.1:0-3407 GCA_964445895.1 uncultured Saprospiraceae bacterium
CAAAACGGTTTTTGCAAACCGTTTTGCTCCCTTAAAATCCCTTTTTGAAAAACATAAAGAAACTTACTTCACTCCCTTCACAAAATACATCTCCACTTCTCCCTTATTTTTCACTTTCACTTTCCCGCGCGACATACACGCAAAATCATTTTTCACCAACTGAAAAGTCGTCTCCGAAATATTCACTCGCCCCACTTCACTCGCTTGCTCCATCCTCGATGCAATGTTGACGGTGTCCCCCCAGATGTCGTAAGCAAACTTCTTAATTCCAACAATCCCTGCCACGACGGCGCCTGTATGAATCCCAATCCGCGCCTCAAAACAAGGTAGATTCCTTTCTTTACGTTCTATCGCTAATGCGTGTAGAAACGCTTGAATTTCCAATGCCGCCCGAATCATCCGCTGTGGGGCATCTACGCTACTACCCGTGATTCCGCCGACACACATATAGGCATCGCCGATGGTTTTTATTTTTTCTAAGCCATGCAATTCCATAATTTCATCAAACGCACGGAAACAAAAATCAACCTCTGCCACCAAATCTTCTGGTTCCATTTTGGACGCTATTTCCACAAAACTTTTAAAATCCGTGAATAAAACGGTCACTGCTTCGTGGCGTTTCGCTTTCGCTGTTCCCGTCTGCTTAAGTTCGGCGGCGATACTGGCAGGAAGTATATTTAATAACAATTCCTCCGATTTTTGCTTTTCATCATTCAATTGCGCCGTTCGGATTTCAACTTGCTCTTCAAGAATTCGTTCGTTTTTTCGTAACAAATAAATCCGATACCGACCAATTCCATACATCAACCCCAACGCCAATAAACTTAAAGTAATAAAAAACCAGGGCTCTTTGTAAAATGCCTGTTTGACTTGCAACGCTACCGATAATTCTTCGTCCAACCACTCCCCGTCACCACTCGCTGCTCGGACACGAAAGATATATTTTCCTGGAGGAATATTGTTATATCGCGCCATATTTTGATTAGAGGCGGTTGACCAATCCGTTTCGTAACCATCCAATTGATAGCTGTATTGCCTCGAATGCGGATTAGCAAAATCAGCCAGCGCAAAATTAAAGATGAAAAATTCATCCGTATATTCTAACTGAATCGTATCCATTTGACTAAACGCTTTCGGACGGGTAATGAGTTTACCGTTTTTACCGTCGTATTTTGAAAATGAGGTAAAAACCAGCTTGCCATCTGGTCGCGGGTCTTCTTTTTGAATGAAATTTTCGTTTGGAAAAAAGGCATTAATCCCATTTAATCCACCAAAATACAGTCGCCCATTTTTTGATTTAAAAGAAGAAATTCGATTAAACTCATTTTTAGACAAGCCATCTGTTTCAAAAAAGCTATTAAACGTACCATTTTCCACATCAAAACGCGCCAAACCGTTATCTGTACTCGCCCAAATTACGGAATCTGCTTCGACTTCGAGACTATTGATAAAGTTATTGGGTAGTCCTTGTTCTGTCGTAAAAATCGCTATTTTTCCAGTTGGAATATGCAATCGATTCACCCCTTCTCCTGTCGCAATCCAGAGATTTTGCTGATTGTCTTCGCGCACGGTTATAATGCGATTATTCGATAAGTGATTTTCGGGAGAAGTGGTCATCGAATACTGTGCTAAAACACCGCGATTTTTATCTAATTTAAACAATCCTTGCTCTTTTGTTCCGAGCCAAATATAATTACTAAATTTACCTTGCAATAACCACGTAATCGTTTTTACATTAGCTTTTTTCAAAACTTCCGTCGAGTCCTCAAAAAATCTAACCATTTGATTATCAACATTATGCACCATTATTTTCTCGTCACAACCAAACCAGATTTCCTTTTCAAAATCAAGCATATTCACGCCTTCTGCACATTCAATCTGATTTGTAATCGTATCAACTTGACTATTTTTTAAATTAATCCGCAGCCCATTTCCAGTATAGAGCGCATTCTTAAAATACAAGATGCCGTACGGAAATTCAAGGTTTTGTTTTCGACTAAAAAGCGGTTGCGCCGTACCTGTTTTTACATTAATTTTATGAATAGAATGGTAGTAACTTACGTAAATATTGCCGATTTCATCCTCTGTAATACCGCGCGTACTACAAAAGCCATTTCGACAATATTCATTACCTTCATTGAGATAATTGGTAAATAAAGTTTCTGTTTCTGAAATAGTTAATGCACCAAAATCGGTTGCAATCCAGATTACCCCCGTTTGGTCTTGAAAAATCTGCCGAAAATTTGCCGTATGGTCAAAAACGTCGGTCAATTTCTGATTAAAATTGGTCGTTTCGCCTGATTCTGCCCGATACAACCACAGCGTACTCATCCCACCAACCCAAATGTCACCGTTTTCTTTGACTAAAAAAGAAACAGATTCCCCGGTATTATAAATCGTGTTGGTAATTGGGTGTTTTTGGAACTTTGTTTCCCCTTTTCTCAAATAATAAACCTGCCCATTATCTAACAAAACAAACAACACATCCTGCACTTTTTGCAACTGAATGACCCGCGAAAAGGAGACATCTTCACCACGAGAATAGCCGAATTCAAAAATAGTCGTGGAATCAATTTTTGTGGGGTCAAGGTCTGAAAAACGGTGCGCTTCTATCTCATTTTCGTAACTCCCCACCCAAATTTTATCGTCAAATTCAATAATTGGATGCTGCGGATAAACGCCTTTCGAAGGACAAATATCCCGCAATTTTTTTCCATCCAAAACTTGCAGCCACGTCTCCCCTGATTCAATTAAATAAGTCGAAGCAAAAACACGACCAGCTTCACTTTCTAATAGATTATAGAATTTTCGGTCTCGATTTAAAATGGCACTATTCGTTTCTACCTCCATGATATTCAAGGAGTTAGCTTCTATATCCATCCGTGCTAATTCCGTACCTGTTCCCAGAATAATCTGATTGTTTTCATCCAATAAAAAATCAGAGATAAAATCATTTGGCAACGGTAACGTCGTAGAATGACTATTGAAATGCCGAAATTGATGTCCGTCAAATTGGTTTAACCCGTTGATGGTTGCCAACCAAATAAACCCGTGTGTATCTTGCTGTATTTTGAATACATTACGATGTGATAAACCGTCTTCAAAACTGTATAAACGAAAGCGAAAATCATCCGACTGCGCCACTAAAAGAAAGGGAAAGCACCAACACCAAAGCACTGCCCAAAGACGGCAGTCGCGAGCCGTTTTTTCAACTAATTCAGTGATATGTTCGTGTACGTTATCCATAGTTCAGAATTCGACGGCAATTTACGAAAACGTGGTCAAAAAGTACGTTTCTAATCGAAATTCAAGCCTTTTTTATGGAAAAAGGAATCGTTTTTTGTTGCTTGGAATGGAAATACCTATTTTTCCGTTAAGAAGATGTGCCGATAGGATTCGTTGTCGTT